>SLSP01000439.1 GCA_007130345.1 Thermoflexales bacterium | reverse complement strand
TACGGATGCCGACGCCCCGGTTCAGCAGGTATAAACTCAGGCCAAACAGCACGACCGTAAAGCTGATAATCAGGGCGAAGGCGGGTAATAGACCGATATCGCTCGATCCGAGAATGCCATACCGAAAAGCATTGACCATATACAGAATCGGATTGAGCAGCGAGGCATATTGCCAGAATTCGGGCAGCAGGGAAATCGAATAAAACACTCCGCCAAGGTAAGTCAATGGGGTTAAAATAAATGTCGGTACGATGGTAATATCATCGAAAGTCTTGGCAAACAAGGCATTAAGAAACCCGGCCAAGGAAAACAACGCCGAGGTCAAGACCACCACACTGATCATGACGGCCAGATTATGCACACCCAAGCGGGTGAAAAATAAAGCGACCACGGTGACCAACAGACCGACAATCAAGCCCCGCACCATGCCACCGGCCATGAAACCTAATAAGATGACGCTATTGGGAATCGGTGCAACCAGCACTTCTTCGACATGGCGCTGAAACTTAGCGCCGAAAAACGACGACACGACATTCTGATAAGAGTTAGTGATCACCGCCATCATAATCAGACCAGGAGCGATGAACTCCATATAGTTATAGCCGTCCATCGGCCCGATCCGACTACCGATCAGCGCCCCGAAAATCACGAAGTACAGACTCATGGTGATCACCGGCGGCAATAAGGTCTGCATCCAGATACGGATAAAACGGTGAATTTCCTTGGCCAGAATGGTTTTAAACGCAATCTGGTAGACCCGCAGCGCGGTGCGGGGGCGGGCGGATTGGGGGGAGGTGTAATCGATGATTTTGTCCATTTTGAGTTAAAGTATAAACGTCCTATAGTTTAAATTCAAAAAATAGCCCTAAGCCACCCCTTCACCTTGCGAACAGCCGCGCTTAGCCGTAGCATAATGCGGCTGACCCCCTATCCACCACCCTCCTTTTGCTATGACGATAACCAGTGTAGACCAAGCGATTGCTGCGATTGCCCAAGGCCAGTTTGTGGTTGTAGTTGATGATGAAGCCCGTGAAAATGAAGGTGATTTAATCTTAGCGGCTGAACACGCCAGCGAAGATAAACTGGCTTTCATGATTCGCTATACCAGTGGCATTATCTGTGTCCCCATGACCGAAGAACGCATCCAAGCGTTAGAGCTACCGCAGATGGTGCAAAATAATACCGAATCTCACACCACGGCGTTTACAGTCTCGGTTGACTACCGTTATCACACCACGACGGGCATCTCCGCAGCGGATCGTGCTCGGACGATCCAAGCCTTAGCCGACCCACAAACCTGCGCTGCTGATTTTGCCCGTCCTGGACATATTTTCCCCCTAATGGCGCGGCCTGGCGGTGTCTTGCGCCGGGCAGGTCATACCGAAGCGGCGGTTGATCTCGCTCGTTTGGCCGGATTAGCCCCAGTCGGGGTGATTTGCGAGTTAGTGAACGACGATGGGAGTTTGAAGCGCCTACCTGAATTGCGCGAATTTGCCGCCGAGCATCACTTGCCGGTACTATCCATTGTTGACTTGATCCGGCATCGACGCCGTAAAGAAAAGCTGGTGGAGTGTCGCCAATGCAAATCTTTGCTGACTCCTTATGGTGAACTGACGGCTTACACGTATCTGTCATTACCCGATGGGCTGGAACATCTGGCATTGGTTAAAGGCGAAGTCGATGATGGCTCGGATATCTTAGTGCGGGTACACAATGAACGGTTGCTCGATGATCTGTTCGCGCCCGCTGATGAAAACGCCTTGCAAGTGGCCTTAAAACAGATTGCTGATGCGGGTAAGGGGGTGTTGGTTTATCTGCGCGACCCGCATGGTATCAGCCTAAGCTATCGGGATAAACCGCTACCTTTGTCTGCTGATACGCCGGAGCGGGTGCGTGAATGGCGCGAAAACGGTGTAGGTTCGCAAATTCTGGTGGATCTAGGCGTACAGCGCATGCGTCTGTTGGTCAATAGCAATTGGCACTACACTGGCTTGGAAAGCTATGGGCTGACCATCGTCGAAAGTTTACCGATGCGGCCAGCCCTCGCCAGACAACCAAACCAATGAGACAGTTATGACTGACAGAACACTAAGCCCTTTATTTTATCAATCAGAGCATTATGTTATCACCGCCGTCGAGTGGTTGCGGTTGATTGTAGAGATTATGGGGGCGGCCGTTATCGGAGTCGGTGTGGTGGTGGCGGCCGTGGGGTGTGTCAAAGTCATGCTGGGGCAAGATGGCGGCAGTTTTCATCGTGTGCGTTTAACCCTAGCCCGCTATTTGTCCTTGGGTCTGGAGTTTCAGCTCGGGGCGGACATTCTGGCTACCGCCGTCGCGCCGAGTTGGGAACAGATCGGTAAACTGGCCGCGATTGCATTGATCCGCACCGGATTGAATTATTTTCTGATGCAGGAAATGAAGGCCGCTGAGCGGGATTGGAAGCGGCGGGATAAATGGCTAAAACGTCAAGAAAAAAAACACTTAGAAACCGATAATCCATTAGATCAATCAAAACATTAGAGCGGTTTGCATGGCTTTTTTTGTTACAGG
>SLSP01000129.1 GCA_007130345.1 Thermoflexales bacterium | reverse complement strand
GTACACGCTATGCGCTCCCTTGCGGTACTCTAGCATTGGACATCCTTTTCCCCTACTTACCCCAGCGGCGTGCTAAAGCTGTTCGCCTAAAGGCGAAGGTTTTAGACCTGGCGCTTGGAAAATAAACAAATTAGTGAAACGTCAAAACCAACCATAGCCCTTGACGTTTCACGTTTGACGCCCCCACGTTTCACCCATTTGCCCAAATTCGAGACCGCCGTTACAATAGCAGCATCGGGCGATTTCAGGGAACTCACGTCTGAGTCCCCTGAAAAAAGTCCAAAAATCCGATTTTTCCACACGCGACCTACTACATATATGAAATTCGCACGCGGAAAATCTACATCTCGTATCAAGTTTCTAAAAAATCGGATTTTTTAGGGTTCTTTCAGTAGAGTCACGTCTTAGCGTTAAAAACAGAGCTTTTTTCCAGGAGCGTCGATCTTGTGACCCAATCCAAAGCACCGATCAGAATCAAAGGCCTGGTTCGTTTGATGAACCGCGTGCGCGAGCAGTGGCAGGCGGGTATCGCCCCCCATCAAGCACAGCAGTTCCGCGAGGCCGTCCGGCAGGCCATCACTACCGTTGAAACGGCGTGTCACCAGCACGGGGCGACACCGGCGGATCTGCCGGCCCCGTCCCGGCGAGCGTATGAGTACCTCAAGGGGCTTGATCTGGACGCGCTCCCGCAGCGCCAGGCCGCGCCAAGCGCACCCGCCGCCCCGCCGCCGCCCCACCGCATCTACGTGAACGGCGTCATCGCCATCTGCGACGATTACCACGACCGCTTCGCGCGGAAGACCGCGCAGGCGTCCGGGCAACGTTGGACTGACAAGACCGCACGCCCCCTGGCTGAGGAGATCGCGGAGAACGCCCGCCAGATCGAGCAGATCTGTGAAGAATCCGGGGGCACGCCCGGCGATCTCCCGACGCGCTCGCGCCGGGGTTACGCATGGCTCGCCTTCCTCAGCGACCCGCAGTATCTCGCCATACACCTCAACACGCTGGCGACGTTGCAACAGACAGCCCGCGCGCGCCTCCGCAACGCAACCTCCTTCCGCATCAAACTCTACCATATCCCCTACCTCTACCGCCTTAAAAATAGCCCGGACACGCTGACGATGCTCATCAGCGAGGGCTTTATCGGCGCGCCCCAAACTATCACGCGCGCCCTCATCCGCACCGTCCAGCAGCCCGAAGCCCAAAGATCGCGTGAGCAGGTCAAGCGTTACGCCGCAGACCCGACTTTCGAGGAGATTATGCTGACGCTGACAACGACAACGCAGCAAGACCAGCCCCTCGGCCAGCATCACGATCTGGACGCGATCTTTCAGCGCGTCAACGCGACGTATTTCCAGGGGACAATGGCCCGCCCACAACTGCGCTGGACCTCCATCCCCACCCGGCGCAAGATGGCGCATTATCATCACTACGCCGATACGGTGGCCTTCAGCGTCACGCTGGACGCGCCGGATATACCGCATTACGTACACGACTACATAATGTATCACGAATTGCTGCACAAACACCTGGGCATCGAGATCGCCAATGGTCGCCGCCGCATCCACACGCCAGAATTCCGCGCGCTGGAGCGCGAATTCCGCTATTACGAGAAAGCCCAAGCGTTTTTGGACCTCTATTTACAGGAGCTTGTAGCATGACCTTACCCGACCCCGCTGCCTGGGACGCACTTAACCGCGAGATCATCACATGCCGCCGCTGTCCGCGCCTGGTCGCCTGGCGCGAGGAGGTGGCCCGCGTCAAGCGGCGCGCTTATAGGGATTGGGATTACTGGGGCCAGCCGGTGCCCGGCTTCGGGGATCGCGCCGCGCGGCTGGTGATTGTGGGACTGGCCCCCGGCGCGCACGGTTCGAACCGCACGGGGCGGATGTTCACCGGCGACAGTTCCGGCGAGACGCTCTTCGGCGCGCTCCACCGGGCGGGATTTGCGAATCAGCCGACGTGGGAACAGCCCAACGACGGCCTTGTGCTACGCGATACCTTCATCACGGCAGTGGGACGCTGCGCTCCACCCAAAAATCGCCCCACAGCCCAGGAGCTAACCAATTGCCGGCCCTTCCTGGCCCGCGAGTTAGCCCTGCTGCCCACCGCGCGCGTTGTGCTCGCGCTTGGCAAAGTGGCCTTCGATGGCTACTTGCGCCTGCTCCGCGCCCAGGGCCACGCCGTACCCCGCGCCAAATTCGGGCACGGCATCCACGTCCCCTGCGATGCGCCGCTGCCCGATCTCATCGCCTCGTATCATCCGAGCCGCCAGAACACCCAAACCGGACGCTTGACCCTGGAGATGTTCGACGCGGTCTTTACAACAATCCGCCAGGCATTAAGCGCGTCCGACTGATATCTATATTTTAACGCAGTAGCGCAAAACTGACCCTGTGACAAGAAGAAGTCCCCGGTTGTTTTCAAGTAAGGACACGGATGAGTCCCCTGAAAAAAGTCCAAAAATCCGATTTTTCCACACGCGACCTACTAAATATATGAGATTTGCACGCGGAAAATCTACATCTCGTATCAAGTTTCTAAAAAATC
>SLSP01000452.1 GCA_007130345.1 Thermoflexales bacterium | reverse complement strand
TTCGCGGATGGCGTCCAGCGGGAGCGGGTAGCTCATCCCCAACTTGAGGATGGACTGCCCGGCGAAGACCTCGCGCGCGTACTGGTAGGCGATGCCGGTGGTGACGATGCCCAGGCCCTTATCGCCCCAGGTGATCTGGTTGACGCCGGACTCGAAGCCTTCCGTCGCGCTCCAGGCGGCCACGTCCAGCAGGCGTTGCTCGATTTCGGGGTGGCGCTTGCGGGCGATGGCGGGGATGATAACGCGCGTGACCTCGGCCTCGCGCTCGAAGGGCGAGAGCGGCTGGAACTCGCGCTGGCCCGGCACAGTCGCCTCCACCGCCGATTTGGAGTGCGAAATGCGCGTGGTGCTGCGCACGATCACCGGGGTGCGGAAGCGTTCGCTCACGTCAAGGGCCACGCCGATGAGGCGGCGGGCGTCCTCACTGTCCGCGGGATCGAAGCAGGGGAATTTGCCGAAGCGCGCGTACTGGCGGCTGTCCTGCTCATTCTGCGAGGAGAACGCGCCGGCGTCATCCGCGCTGATCAGCACCAGGCCGCCCTTGACGCCCGTGTACGAGAGCGACATCAGGCTATCGGCGGCCACGTTCACGCCGACGTGCTTCATCACGGCGATGGTGCGCGCGCCGCCAAACGACGCGCCGATGGCGTTATCCAGCGCCACCTTCTCGTTGCTCGCCCACTCGGCTTTGACGCCGGGGTAGCGGGCGAAATTCTCAAGCACCTCGGTCGAAGGCGTGCCGGGATAGGCCGAGGCGTACTGCACGCCGGCCTCCCACGCGCCGAGGGCCAGGGCCTCGTTGCCAGAAAGTAACAATTTCATGAACTAACCTCCTGTGATTGGGTTAAGGGGTTACGGGGATAAAATCCGGCCATTTGCAAGACACGGTCGGATTGATGACGCGCGTGTAGTGCCAGGAGAGGCCGTGCCGCTTCAACAGGCCAATCCCGATGCCAGGCTAAAAGCTCGCGCTGCATCGCGGCCAATTCCAGCAAAAATTCAGGCGGCGTCTGCGGTGCGCTCCACTCGATAAAACAGGCCGCCTCGCGCAGGCACATCTGCACGGTTTCGTTATGCTCCGGGATAGCGGCATGGTTCGCAATCCGAGCCAGGGTCGAGGCCATATTGCCGAGTTGTTGTTGCCAGGGCATTTTTGTAAAACGGATTCTGAATGTTGTTTCCACCTTAATCTATCTCCAATAATCTGCGGACAATCTCTTCAATACGCTCACGTAAAGCTGAGTCTTGAATCTCCATGCTGAAATTTTGTTGTTTAGGACGGATGTTGATAATAGATTCAAATGTAACGGTTCGAGTTTGCGCGTGCCAATCTGCTCCCCAAATGTCAACCTGTTGGCTATCGTTCTCCAACAACATTTCTTCACAATCAGCGTGAAGCTCACCCCCACCCGCGAGGATTTCCCGTTTGACATCCACAGCTAACTTGATGAAATTACTTCCGAATTGTTCGGACATCTGCTCAAGTTGCTCTGAGGTCGCCGGTTCACGGATAATCAATAGCATTATTTGCCTCCATTGAAAGCTACTGCTTACACTTCACTACGATACACAAGTTCCCACCCGTGATAGACCCGCACGACGCCCTTAAGCGTCACGCGCTCCGCTGCGTCTCCTGCTTGCGCTGGCGTTTATCCACCTCACCCAATTATCATTGCCCTTCTACCATCTTTCGGTGGTATCGCCGCAGCATCTCGCGGCTTTCCGCTTCCTGTGCTTGCTCAAGGATTTCCTCGTGAGCCGCGTTGATGGATTCCAAGAGCTTGCGATTTTCCTGGCGCTTGAGGAACTCCTCAAGCGCCAACGCGACTATGTGATTTCGCGGGACGGAGGCTTCCTGAGCCAGTGATTCCACCCTTTCAAGCAGAGATTCCTGCACTGAGATTGCCGTTTTTATGATAGTCATCGGGCATAGCTCCTATATCGGGCGAAAGGAAGCGTGATTTTGATTACCATTTAGCTATTACCGCTCAAACCACCCACCCCACGACTATTTTAATGGCGGTCTTGGATTTGGGCAAATGCACGCTTTTCCAACTCCGATTTCGCGTTATCCCGCAGCCGACGCAGCGACCAGGAAGCGTGCTCGCGCACCATCGCGCTAGGGTGCGTGCGGACGGCCTCTTCGAGCGCGGGGATGGCGGCGGGATCGCCCAGGTTGCCGAGGACGACGGCGGCATTGCGCGCCAGGCCCGCCGGCGTGGCCCGCCAGATCGCCGTGTGGCGATAGCACGCGCGGAACTCCTCGGCGGTGAGGCGCAGCAAGGGCGGGAGGTCGAGCGTGGCGGCGGATGGTGGCGCGGGGACGGCGAGAGGCCGCTGGTTCCACGGGCAGACCTCCTGGCACGCATCGCAGCCGAAGACGCGCGCGCCTTGCGCTGCTCGGTATCGCGGCGGGATCGCGCCGCGATGCTCAATGGTGAGGTAGGCGAGGCAGCGCCGGGCATCGACCTCGCCGGGCGCGACCAGCGCGCCAGTGGGACATGCCGCGAGGCAGCGCGTGCAATCTCCGCATTGGCCCGGCGGGGATGCCGG
>SLSP01000004.1 GCA_007130345.1 Thermoflexales bacterium | reverse complement strand
CGGTAAAAACCCGCTGTGATCAATGCGCTGACCGAGCACGCCGATGAGGGCCGTAAACACCACGCTGAAAAGCAGCCCGGCCCATAACGCGCGTTTTGCTTCCGAGGACAGTTTAGAAGACGCGGTAGTATTCATCAAAACATCACTCCTTAACAGGTTTTCTAACGCAACTATAACATCCCGCCGAATCCCACGATGGCGGCAACGCTGACGAGGCCAACGACGAGGGCCGCGCCCAAGCCGACGAGGAAAGGTTTGAAGCCCAGGCCCTTGATGACGCTGAAGTTGGTGCTGAGGCCCACGCCAGCCAGCGCGACGACCAGGAAGTTGACGGCCCAGCCCGCCACGCCGCTATGGAAACCACGCCACGCTGTCGCATCCCACAGCGCGAAGGCCCGCCCGCTGCTCTGGATGCCCGCGTCACCAATGGAGCGCGCCACCGCCAGCGCGAGGAAGCCCACGATGAACAGCGGCAGCAGCTTGCGCAGGCGGGTCTTCTCCCGCGCGGCGCTACACTGCGCCGAATCGCGCGCGTGCCAACACGCCAGCAGCGGGATAACGGCGACCATAAACACGTTGCGCACCAGCTTGGTGATCGTCGCCACGTTGAGGGCCTGCGACGCGGCGAACACGTCCGCGTAAACCAGGCCCGCGCCCGTCACCTGCGAGGTGTCGTGGATGGCCGTCCCCAGGAACAACCCGGCCTGCGTGGGGGAATGGGCGAACAGCCCGTGCGCGACGTAGGGATAGAACAGCGTCGCCAGGATACCGAAGACCGTGATGACAGCGACGGCATAGGCCACATCCTCCTCCTCGGCGTCGATGGCGGGGGCAGCGGCGACAATGGCCGACACGCCGCAGATCGATGTCCCCACCGCGATCAGTGTGCCCAGACGCGCGGGCAGGCGCAGGCGCCGGTTGAGCCAGCGGGTCACGAGCAACGCGCTGGCGATGGTGAGCAGCACAATCGGCACGCCGCGCGCGCCCAATTGGAAAACGTCGAAGATGCTCAGACGGATGCCGAGCAGGATAATGCCCAGGCGCAGCAGCTTCTTGACGGCGAAGGTCAGTCCCGGCTTGAACGCGGCGGGCAGCGGCGTCACGTTGCCGAACACCAGGCCCAGCACAATCGCCACCATCACCGGCGAGACCGGCGACCTGGCGAAGCCCATCACCTGGACGCCCAGGAAGCGGCTCAACCAAATGCTAACCCAGGCCAGCGCGACCGTCGCGGCCAGGCCGGGCGCGAGCGTGGGCCACGCATCTACGGGGATGCCGACAATGCGCCGCTCGATATGGCGCAATCTATGCACGGGGATATGTAAAGACCGGACTCGTTCCATTTTCCTCACTTCATCAGGCGTGATATAATCCCCCGCCCGCGTGGTGTCAAAAAGGCTTGGAAATACTATCGTCAAGGACGCGCAGGGGCCTCTTTCGTCAACACCTAGCAGGGGGGATTGAGAGTGATTAGCGTTTGAGCTATCATATCACAGGGAACATAATGAGCAAATGCCGGCGGGTTGACAGTCCCTCTTCGTAGTCGGTGTCACACTCAAAAGCGGCCCTGGTTTCCCAGGGCCGCGTAATGCGAAGGTCAAATGTCAGACCGGAGCCAGCGTTCCCGTGAAGATCAGCCAGCACAGCACGGTCTTGGCCGATAGGCTCAGGATAATGTAGACGCGCTCCCCGTACAGGTAGTCCTTCCAGGGGCCGACCTTTTTGTATTGCAGCACCATATTGATGGCGAAGATGTTGAAGAAGACAAACAGCGTGGGGACGATGGCGTACACGAAGTCCGGGGGACGGGCATCGCCGGAGGTGACTGCGCCCACAAAGTAGAGCATAATCACTATCCAGGGGACGATCCCCGCGATGCAGCCGTAGATGAAGGCTGTCCAGTCCGTCTTTTTGACGTGCTGATTGTACAGCTCCATTAGCACGCCGAACAGGTTCATGGTGGCGTTGAGCGTGAAGATCAGGATGAGCGCGCCCAGGTCCCAAATCCCAATCAGCATCCCGATCAGCACGATCATCAGCGAGGAACTCAGCGCGTACTCATAGAAGCGCACGGGATTCATCCCCTTCTGCAAGTTCTGCACGTAACGCTCGTAGCCCAGGGTCGAGAGGTAGAAGTGCGCCACCGCCGAGATCAGCAGGAACAGCGCCACCGCCGGCCCAAAGCGAAGCTCGTAGAGCAGTTGGGGATTGGGCTTGAGGGAGAAAGTGGCGACATCGAAGTTCAGGTAATTGGTGAAGATGGGGTAGGTGGTGTCATTGCTGATCAGGATCATCAAGACACCCTGGAAGAGATGCAAGCATCCCATAATCAAGTTGAAACGCCGGAGCTTGGTGTACCGGATGTCGGTCTTCCCGCTCGCGCGGGGTGATGGGGTGGATTTTTTTGCCATGGAAGGGTCTCCTTTTGGGTGCTTTTGTACACATATAAGATGAGTCCCCTGAAAAAAGTCCAAAAATCCGATTTTTCCACATGCGACCTACTACATATATGAAATTCGCACGCGGAAAATCTACATCTCGTATCAAGTTTCTAAAAAATCG
>SLSP01000147.1 GCA_007130345.1 Thermoflexales bacterium | reverse complement strand
GACGAACCCTACCCCAACGCCTCGATGCGGGCGGCGATGTCGTCTTCCACCGCCTTGATGTTCGCCTTGATCTCGCTTTCGCGGCGCTCCGACGCGCGCAACTGGTCTTCGGTCGCGCGCAGGCGATCCACGTACTGGTCGCGCAGCTCGCGCTCTTTGGCCGATTGGCCGAGCGCGCCCAGATTGCCCTGGATTTGCTGCTGCGCCTTGTAGACGCCCTCGCGCTCCTGGGCGATCTCGGCCAACTGCTTCTCGTAATCCCCGATGGCATCGTAGAGCATCAGCAGCTTCACCACCTGGTCGTGGACGCGCCGGTCGATGAGGCCCTGTCGCAGGTAGACGCGCAGGTTGTGATGGCTCTGCTTATGCAGTTCCTCGCGGCGGCGGATCAGGCGGCGCTCCTTGACGGTGAGGACGGCTTCGTCCCACGCGGCCACCGCCACCTCGAAGCGGACGTGGTCATCGGTGGTCTCACGCGGCGGCGGCGTGTCGAACAGGTCGTAGGACGCGGTGCGCGGATGCTCCACCAGCACCGTCAGCGCGTCGCCGCTTTTGCTGCTCAGGCGATACTCGCGCGTGCGGATGTCCCACTCCTCGAAGTGCATGTAGCCGTCCTTGATGTTCAGGCGATGGGATTCGCGGCTGGTGCGATTAGTTTCGCGCACGGAGAGGCTGAGTTCCACCGCGTAGGGGACGACGATCTCCGCGCCGGACGCCGAGAAGGGCAACACCGCCTCGCCGACGTACTCCCCGCCATCCAACACCGTGACCGGGCCGCGCTCCAACGTCAGGCCAGAGGCGTTCTTCATCCGCAGCGTGGCGACGGGGTGCTCCGGCAGCTTGCGCCCGTTGTAGAGCAGGTCTTTGCGGTAGTCGAGTGTGGCGGAGACGACGGGAACCATCGCCGACTGCCCGCGCCCGACCGTCACCGGGGTCTGGATGACGTACTGGAACAGTTCGCCGAGGGCCTCGCCGGTCGTGGCGACGGTCTGCGCGGCGGCGAGGTCTTCGCGCCGCATCGCCGTCCGCTGCGGCATCGGGGCCGGCGGCGGGGCCATCGCCGGGGCTGCCATCCCAAACGCCGCGTCCATCTCCCGGCTGGCCCCCGCGCTCATCATGGCCCGCGCCCCCTCGAACTCCACCGGGGCCGCCGCCACGCGCTTCTCCTCCTCCACCACCGGGCGCTCTGGCGTGAAGGGCGTGTAGAGGTCGTAGACGAACGAGATCGGCATCCCCGCCACGAGCGAGAGGGAGATGCCCTTGAGGTCTTCTTCCAGGCGATTGTCGAAGATGCCCCAGCCCAGGAGCAGGGCCTGGCCGTCATCGAGCAGCATCCGGTAGCTGATGCGCCACGTCGGCGCGGGGGCGATGTAGCTCACGGAGAGGTCGTGGTCGCCGGGGGTGAGGCGCACGGTGACGCGGCGGTACTCATCCTGCGTGAGCGCGGTCTCCAGGAAGAAGCGCAAATCGGCCGCGCCCTGGTCGTCGCGGATGTCCACGCCGGTGATGTCGCTCAGGGGGAGGGTCAGCACCTCTGCCGCGCCGTCCAGCAGCAGCGAGACCAGGGCGGAATCCAGCGGATGGCGCTCCGGCGGCTCATCCACGCCGACGAGCGTGCCGGTGAGCGGGTCGGCCTCGGCGCGGGCGAGGGCCACGCGCCGCCCGCGCAGGCCGATGAGCAGATCGCGCACGCTGCGCCGGTCGCCCAGGCGGATGGAGCAGCCGGCCAGCCGCTCCTCGCGGCTCTGCGGCGTGGCGTAATCAATGCCGAGCACCTGCCCGCCGCCCCAATCCACCGCCGTGAGGCTCTTGAGGATGTCGTTCATCTCCGCGACGCGGAAGCTCAAAATCACCTCCTCGCCCGATACCTGCGCCCGGCGCTCGAAGAAGCCGACGCCGTGCTTGTACAACGTGATGTGCGTGATGGGTAAATTGGACATGGTTCCTCTCCTTTTTCAAATGGCAAAACGTGAAACGTGAAACGTGAAACGTCAAACGTCAAAAGATTTTAACGCAAAGGCGCGAAGATGCAAGGGCGCAAAGTTTTTTAGCCATGGATAGCTCGGAGGGGAACGTCAGTTCCCCGACTCACCCCCTCTCCCCCTCTCCCTCTCTTCCTCTCACCCCTCCACCGCTTCACGCAGCGACGCCAAAATCTGCCCCAGCTCCGGCGGGAGGCCGGCGGGGAGGGACGGGACGGCCCCGCCCCCGGCGACGGCCTGTAGGAATGACCCGACGCCGCCGAGGGGCATGGGCTGCTCGATGAGTTGCGCGAGGGCCTTCGCGACTTGCGGCGGCAGGGCCGCGCCGGAGACCCGCGCCTGGTAGACGGCCTGCGCCAGCGCGAGGACGAGTTGCGCCAGTTGCGGCGGCAACCTGGAAGGTTGCCCTACCTCCGGGCCGCGCCGCAAGCGCTTCAATTCCGCTATCTTCGCGTCGCGTTTGGCCTGCCACTGCGCGGCGGCGGCGGCGTCCCCCCGGTCGCGGGCGATGTCGGCGAGCTGTCCATAAACTTTGTACAATTCCGGCGAGTTAATGGATTCGTAGATTTGCCGTGATTGTTGG
>SLSP01000009.1 GCA_007130345.1 Thermoflexales bacterium | reverse complement strand
TCGCCCAAATCGAATCCCTGCGCGCCGCCGGGCAACCGATTCGCTTCGGCAACTGCATCCCACAGTGCTTCGCGCCGTCGTCCTCCACCGGCTGCACCGCCGGCGCGACCTTCGCCACCATTGATCCCTGGGGCCGCGTCCGTCCGTGCAATCACGCGCCGCTCGTCGCCGGGGATTTGCACGCGCAATCGCTCGCTGAGATCTGGCATGGCCCGGCGATGCAGCACTGGCGCGATCTGGTTCCCGGCGGTTGCGCCGCGTGTCCGGCCTTCACGACGTGTCACGGCGGCTGCCGGGCGCAGGCGTTGCTCGCCGAAATAGATCACGACCCGCTGATGCAGATGCCCTTCCCACTTCCCGCGCCGGAACCGGAAGTATACCTCTGGGAGGGCCTGCGTCCGCTCGCGCGTGGAGAGCGCCGCGAGGAGGCCGGCCGCTTGCTGCTACTCCACCAGGGCCAAGTCGCCGTCGTCCCCCCGGAACTGCGCGCCGGCCTGCTTCCCGGACTCGATGGGACGCGCACCCTGCGCCACATCCAGCAGAACTATGGCGACGCCGCCCTCAACTGGATCGGCGGGTTAGCGCAGGCCGGGCTGGTGGTGTGGCAGAACATACCTTCTCGATTCTCTGGGATTTCGTCGGATGGTGGGGATAGCGACCCTGCGACTGCGCGCAGGGTGATGCCCAGTGGGGAAACCCTCGCTGTATCCGGCGAAATCCTAGAGAGCCATAAATCTTCTCGAAATCTATGCGAAGAGATGACTATATAATAGTTGGCAGTAGCGCAAAACTAACCCTGTGACAAGAAGAAGCCCCCGGTTGATTTCAAGCATGGACACGGATTTACACGGAAAAACACGGATTTTTTTAGGTTTTATCCGTGAAATCTGTGTTCATCCGTGTCCCAAACAGGGTGACTTTTGCGGTATTGCAATAGTTGATTTGTTACTGGCTGTTGGAATTGGAAACTGGGGAACAATACCTTTGGGCAAACCTTTGAATATCTGCCGAAGGAGGCACGATGACGAAAAAGCAAGCTGCATCCCGTAATGGTCACAAACTAGGCATCAAAGAAATTGGTCTGGCGCTTCTGCTGATCCTGGTCGCGTGGCTGGCCCAGGAATGTTGGGGCATTAACGTCTTAGACTGGATCGAACCCGGCCCCGTTGTCGAGACGGAACTGGCGGGCGATATTCAGGTCTACTTTACCGCGCCCACCTTCCCCGAAACCGCCGAGAATCGCTACGGGGGCATGGATGAGCGGCTGGCCCAGGCCATCGATGGCGCGCAACAGAGCGTGGACATCGCCGCGTTTGATTTTGGGCTGACGCGCGTGGCCGACGCGGTGATCCGGGCCGACCGGCGCGGGGTGCGCGTGCGCATTGTCACCGATAGCGATTATGAGGACAACGAGAATCTCGTCCGCGCGCGCAATGCCGGCATCCCCGTCGTGACCGATGACCGCAGCGCATTTATGCACAACAAGTTTATCGTCATCGACGAGCAGCAGGTGTGGACTGGCTCGTGGAATTTGACCTATAATTGCACATATCGCAACAACAACAATGTGGTCATCATCGACTCAAAATTGATGGCCGAAAACTACACGGTCGAGTTTGAGGAGATGTTCATTGACCGCCAGTTTGGTATAACCTCGCCTGATAACACGCCTCATCCCAAAATTGAGTTGGACGGCGTGCTGATCGAGACACATTTTGAGGCTGAGGGGGATGTGCGCACGCGCATGATGGAGCTAATCGAAGAGGCGGAACACAGCGTCTACTTTATGGCCTTCGCCTTCACTGATGACGACATCGCCAAGGCGATGATCGCCGCGCACCGGGCCGGGCTGGATGTGCGCGGGGTGATGGCCGGGCGCAACGTGCGAGGGATTGGCTCGGTATTCGAGCCGATGCAGCAAGCCGGCGTGGGCATCCTGCCTGATGGCAATCCCTACACCATGCATCACAAAGTGATGATTTTGGATGGGGAAATTGTCATCACCGGGTCGTATAACTTCACGGCCAGCGCGGCTAACAGGAATGACGAGAACGTGCTCATCATCCACAGCGCGGAAATTGCGCGGCTGTATCTGGCGGAATTCGGGCGCGTGTATGGGCAGGCCGAGGAGAAGCAGCGGTCTCAGTAGGGGTGCATTTCGGTTTAGTTGGTTGACGGTGTATTGAGCAAAAATGGCGCTGTAAAAAGGGAGGCAAGCTCTCCTGAGCGTTCAAATGGCCCTTTTGGGCAAGCCAAAGCGTTCAAAACTACTCACTACTGACAGAAAAAGGATGTTCTTGGAGCTTGTGAGGCATCTCCGAACAGCCTTTAGAGCCAATTTCATGCTGTCCAACTAAACCGAAATGCACCCCTATCTTCCGGTTGACCATAGCCACCCCGCCAGCAGCAGTAACCGCCAAGAGCAAGCCTATCTTCGCAATACACGGATGCACACAGATTTCACGGATAAAACCAAAAAAATCCGTGTTTTTCCGTGTCAATCCGTGAGCTATCTTCCAGTTGACCATAGCCACCCCGCCAGCAGCAGTAACCATCAAGAGCAAG
>SLSP01000275.1 GCA_007130345.1 Thermoflexales bacterium | reverse complement strand
TAGAAGAAATCGGGCGGGAACTCCAGCAAGACGTTCAGCGCGCCCGGCGCATCATTGATCACCTGCGCGGATTTGGCCGCCTTGCCGACGAGTCCCTGAGCTTGGTGGAGCTTAACCAACCGCTGGAGGATAGCTTTATCCTCATCGGGGCGCAACTGCGCGATCATAAGGTCACGGTGGACTGGCAGTTAGCGCAGGACTTGCCCCTCATCCAGGCCAATCCGCACAAGCTGGAACAGGTTTTCATCAACCTGATCGGCAACGCCGAGTACGCGATGCAGGAAGCGGCGGCGCAGGATGGCCGCGAGAAAGTCCTCACCCTCAGCACCCGGCAAGAGGGCGATTGGGTCGTGGCCGAAGTCCGCGATAATGGCTGCGGGATATCCGAGGAGGCCCAGAAGCGGCTGTTCGAGCCGTTCTTCACCACCAAGCCGGAGGGCGACGGCACGGGCCTGGGGCTATCCATCTGTTACGGCATCGTCGCGGCGTGCGGCGGCGAGATCGTGTGCGCGAGCGTGCCTGGCAACGGGACGACGTTTACGCTGCGGTTCCCCCGCGCCGCTTCGTCCGACTGATCTAACGGCCAGACTTCCGATTTTTGTCAAAAATCGGAAGTCTGCCGTCCCTACACCTAAAGTCCGAGAGCATTTTCGGCTTTTCTGCCGATGCGGGGGCAGGCAATCTCGGCTATAGTGAAGATAGGCTAACTTGTGCAAACCAAACTCAGAAGCGAGGTGCAGAGATGATTAAGATACTTTTGGTGGATGACCAGGAGACGGTGTGCGAGGGGTTGCGGATGCGCTTTGAATTGGAATCCGATTTGGAGGTGGTGGGCGAGGCCGGGAACGGCGTCGAGGCGGTGCAGTTGGCTCACGCCCTGCTCCCCGACATCATCGTGATGGACGTGGCGATGCCGTTGATGAACGGCGTCGCGGCGGCGCAACATATCCACGAGATGCTGCCGCATATCGGCCTGGTGATGTTCAGCATCCACGACGATCCCGAAACTCGCGCGTGGGCGCAAGAGGCCGGCGCGGCGACGTTCGTCGAGAAGGAGGGCAGCGGCGAGAATTTGCTCGAAGCTATCCGTTGGTTGCATCGCGTGTTGCTCACACTCAAGGTACATCCAGAAAATTAGGCCCGCCGTTCTTGCCCTGCCGGTTGCCTGGGGTAGAATACTGCCAGGAGGTGGATATGAACACTATGCATCACGATGGGCTACACCCTGAAGCGCAGCGCCCCGGCGTATTGCACTTCGGCGGGGCGCGGATGGCGCTGTTTGACATTGAGGCCGGGTTTTGGACGCTGCGCCAACAATTGGAGTCGCTGGTCGGCCCGCAGTTGACCGACGCGGTACTCCAACAGGCCGGGGCGGCGGGCGGCGCGTCCTTCGCGCGCGCCTTCGGCGGGGGACAGGCGGAGGATGGCGCGGCGGCCTTGCGCGATTGCGTCGCCGCGTACCAGGCCGCCGGCTTCGGGCGCTTCGAGATCGAAACCCTCGATTGGCCCCTGGGCCGCGTGCTGATCCGCGCGACCGACACCTTCGAGGCGTGGGCCGCGCTCCGTCACGGCGCGGAGCGTGCGGCGTGCGCCTACACCTCCGGCGTCCTCGTCGGCTTCGTCAACGTCATCGCCGGGCGCCGCGACGTGGTCTGCCTTCCCCGCGACTGCCAGGCGCGCGGCAGTGACGCCTGTGTGTTCGAGCTGCTGCCGGTGGACGTGGCGGGAGACGCGCCTAGCGTCGCGCTGGCCCCCGATCCCGCCCTGCGCGGGCAACTGGGCCTGCTGGAACTCCTCTTCGAGCGGATGCCGATGGGCATCGCCATCTTCGACTGCGATTATCGCCTGCGCCGCTGCAACCTCACCTGGAAAGAGTTCGTCGCCCGCTACACTCCCACCGACCCGGCCGAGGTCGTCCCTGGCAAGTCCTGGTTCGAGATGGTCCCCGGTTCAGAGAAGGAAGTCGTCCCCGTGATGACGCGGGTGCTGAACGGCGAGGTTGTATGGCAAGAATCGCTGCCCCTGGATAGCGGCGGCATCCGCTCCTATTGGGACGTGGTCTGGAGTCCGTTGGTCGAAAACGACGCGGTGGTCGGCGTCGTGGACGTGACCATTGACGCCACCGCCCGCGTCCGAGCCAACCAGGAATTGGCGCGCACGGTCGAGGTGTTGCGCGAGCGCGAGGAGCGGTTGGCCCTGGTGATGCGCGGCACGAACGACGGCATCTGGGATTGGAACGTCGAGACCGAGGAAGTTTATTTCTCACCGCGCTGGAAGGAGATGCTCGGCTACGCCGACGCGGAGATTGAGAACGCCTTCGATGCCTGGCGCGCGCTTATCCACCCGGAGGACGCGGCGGCGGCGGTCGGCACCGTCGAAGCCTATCTGCGTGGCGAAGCGCCGCAGTTCCGCCTGGAGCATCGCCTGCGCCACAAGGATGGCTCGTACCGCTGGATTTTGGCACGCGGCGCGGCGGTGCGGGATGCCCAGGGGCGGCCCACGCGGATGGTCGGTTCACACACCGACATCACCTCCCGCAAACTGGCCGAAGCCGCGCTCCAACATC
>SLSP01000284.1 GCA_007130345.1 Thermoflexales bacterium | reverse complement strand
GATCCACAGTCGGCGTTGGCGTACAACTTCCGGGGGATCGTGTTGGAAGACCTGGGCCTTCGCGTCAAGGCGTTGGCAGCGTACAAGCAGGCGCAGCAACTCGATCCTGACTTTACCGATGCCGCAGACAATTTCCACGAACTGAAGGCCGAGCTTCTCAACGATGAGTTGGTCATCTTAGAGGTCTTCAGTCATCCCAATGAGGCGTATCTCCTCAAGGCCCGGCTGGAATCTGAAGGGCTATGGGTTTTCTTAGCTAACGAAAACTTTATCAACATGAATTGGTTCCTCTCCAACACCGTAGGGGGTGTGAAGCTGCTGATCAAAGGGACCGACACCGAGCGCGCTGCGGAGATTCTTTATCAAGAGATGGCGGAGGAGGACTGGGATGAGGAATCGCTGGATGAGTTCGATGAGATCGAAGCGTTATGAATAATTTCATCACACTGAGCCTAGGCATCCGTAACGAGCGCGTCACCGTGCAGCGCGAATGGTTTGAAAATATCTGAGGCCACGAGGTAATCCTATGCACCCTAAATTTTCCGTAGTCGCACCCATTTACAATGAAGAAGCTCTGGTCGAGCAGTTCTACGCCCGCGTGCGGGACGTGATGACCGGCCTGGGCGAACCCTGGGAGTTGATCCTGGTCAACGATGGCTGCCGCGACCGCTCTCCGGAGCTGATGGACGCGCTGCACGCCGCCGATCCGGAGCACGTCGTCGTCATCCACTTCGCGCGGAACTTCGGTCACCAGCTTGCCATCACTGCCGGGCTGGATCACGCCCGTGGGCAGGCTGTCGCCGTCATCGACTCCGATCTGCAAGACCCGCCCGAAGTCATCGCCGAGATGGTCGCGCGGTGGCACGAGGGCTACGACGTGGCCTACGCCGTCCGCGCCGAGCGCGAGGGCGAGACCTGGTTCAAGCTGTGGACGGCGCGCGCGTTCTATCGCCTCATCCAGCGCATCACCGACGTGGACATCCCCCTCGATACCGGCGATTTCCGCCTGATGGATCGTAAGGCCCTCGACGCCTTCCTCCAGATGCGCGAGAAGCGCCGCTTTGTCCGGGGGATGGTGTCGTGGATCGGCTTCCGGCAGATTGGCGTACACTATAAGCGCCACGCCCGCACCGCCGGCGAGACCAAGTTCCCGCTGCACAAGATGCTGCGCTTCGCCTTCGATGGCATCACCAGCTTCTCGCAGTTCCCGCTCAAGCTCTCCACCTGGGCCGGGACGGCGGCGGTGGGCCTGGGGCTGCTGCTGGCCCTCGTCCTGCTGATCCTGCGCCTCGGCGGCAGCGCGCCGCTGGCCGGGCAGGGCCTCACCGCCAGCCTCGTCCTGTTCCTCGGCGGCGTCCAACTGTGGAGCGTCGGCATCCTCGGCGAGTACGTGGGCCGCCTCCACGAAGAGGCCCTCGACCGCCCGCTGTATTTAATCCGCGAAATCAAGGGGCGCGATGACCACCCCGCGCCCCCGGTCTCTTAACACGCAACAGGAGTTGATTATGGCACTTTGGCAAACTTATTACACTGTCACCAGTATTGAGGACACCCTCAAGTTGCTGGCCGAACACGGCGCGGCGGCCCGGATTATGGCCGGCGGCACCGACCTGCTCGTGGAAATCGAGCACCAGACCCGCACCCCCGCCGTGCTCATCGACATCACCCGCGTGGGCGGACTGGATGACATCCGCCTGGACGACCAGGGCGACATCCACCTGGGGCCGATGGTCACGCACGCGCGGGCGGCGGCCTCCCCGCTGATTCAGGAGCGCGCCCTCCCGCTGGCTCAGGCGTGTTGGGATGTGGGCGCGCCCGCGTTGCGCAATCGCGGCACCCCCGCCGGGAATTTGGCGACGGCCTCGCCCGCCAACGACACCATCACCGCGCTGCGCGCGCTGGATGCTCGGCTGACGCTGCGCAGCGCGTCCGGCGAGCGCGTCGTCCCCCTGGCCGAGTTCTACACCGGCGTGCGCCGCACCGTCCTCGCGCCCGACGAGCTGATCGCGGACATCGTCTTCCCGGCGCTGGCCGAGAATCAGCGCGGCACCTACCTCAAGCTAGGGCTGCGCCGCACGCTCACCATCGCCGTCGCTAACGTGGCCCTCGTCGTCGCGTTGGATGCGGATGAGGCTGTGACCGAGGCGCGCATCGCGCTGGGCAGCGTCGCGCCCACCATCATCCGCGCGCCAGAGGCCGAGGCGGCCCTGGTGGGCCAGCGCCTCACCGCCGACCGCATCAGCGAGGTGGCGGCGCTCGCGGCACAGGCGGCCACGCCCATCGACGACGTGCGCGGCACCGCCTGGTTCCGCACCGAAGAGGTCGCGGAGATGGTCGCGCGCGGCCTGCGCGCCCTGGCCGAGGGCGACGCGCGCCTGGGCTTGCCGCAGCCGGACGCGATGGCGTTGCTCTGGGGCAAGGTCAAGCGCTGGCCGCGACTCTCCGGTCCCACCATCGCCCATCACGCCGCCGGCGACGAGCCGATCCAGTGCGTGATCAACGGTGAGAACGTCACAGTCGAAGGGGCTAACGGCAAGACGCTGCTGCACATGCTGCGCGACGACCTGG
>SLSP01000464.1 GCA_007130345.1 Thermoflexales bacterium | reverse complement strand
TCGAGTTCCAGAATCGCATCGATATCGCATCCGAATTTCTTCCGGCCGACGGCCGAGCGGACGCGATCCGGTTCTTCTCGCAGGAGTTTGAGATTAATCATGGTTGGACAAATACGCAACCTATCGGTCTTCGTCCGTACCCTCTTTTGAGGCTACCAGCGCCAGTTCGACGCCACTGCCCGCCCATACCGGTTCGCTGGCCCATCCTATCCCCCCGGCTAACCAGACTACAACCGGAAGCAGGCCCAAAGCCAGTGCAAGACAAATTCCAAACCACCGTCGCGCTATGTTCATATTCATCCTCCCTCTGTTCAATGGCAGGCGCGCAAAAGTCACCCTGTCTTGGTTACGGATCCGTGTCCTATAGTTGTACGACTTTTTCCTGACAGGTTGATTGTGCGAAATTGCGTTTATTTGTGTTATCAGGGCGAATGTAAGCTGGACAATGGAAAGGACACAATCCACCAACCAACGCAAATCTCCCTAACGCTATTATAGTCCAACTTCCTACTATGCGTCAATAGGAAAGTTGGACTATATGCAGGCGTGACAAACAACAACATCTTACATAAAAATCCCCCTGTGATTGTACTCTTGCCTCCTACGGCCCTATGTGACGCAACAGGTCTTCCGCTTGCTGCGCCCACACAGAAGGCGGGTCCGTGTCCAGGAAGGTTTGGAGGGTGTGGCGCGCCGCGTCAAAGTCCCCCATCTGGATTTGCGCGCGTCCCAGGGCGAAGAGCGCTTCGCGCAAGTTGGGGTTGATGTCCAACGCCTCTTCCAGCACGGCGATGGCGGACTCCGGCTCGTTTTGCAGCAGGTAGACATTGCCCAGGCCCACCAGGGCCTCGGGCTTCCCCGGCGCGAGCGTGAGGGATTGCTGGAATTGGACTTCGGCTTGCGCCAACATCCCCATATCCGGCGTTGCCAGCGTTGCCGGGAGTGCCAGTACCAGGTAGGTGGCCCCTAACTGGTAGTGCGTGTCGGCATCGTCGGGATCCTGCGCCAAAGCCGCCTGGAACTCCTCCACCGCGCCGTCGAAGTCCCCAAGCTGATAGTTGAGCACGCCCAGGTTGTGATGCGCCGCGGACGCCCGCGTGGGATCGAGCGACATGGTCAGTTGGAAGTGCTCGCGCGCCGCGTCGAACTCGCCCAGGTTGAAGGTCACCAGGCCCAGGCGGAAGTGAGCCTCCGCGTCATCCGGGCGCGTTTCCAGGTAGCGCAACAGCGCGTTACGCGCCGCCACGTAGTCACCCGCTTCCATCATCTCGCGGATGGTGTCGATGGTCTCCGCGTTTGATGGCGTGGAGTCTGGTGACCAATACAGCGCTACCAGCATCCCCGCCAGTAACAACGCTATTACGCCACCTGTTATCAATAAGTTCTGCTTCTTCATTCAGGCCTCCTAATCATATTTTTGTGGTTCCAGCAAAATTACTGTTGGCTCATCGGGGATGGTGGAGGCGGTCAGCTTCAAGCTGGATTCGGTAGGCGACTGGGTCATCCCCATCTCTTTTAAGAAGCGATCAACTGGATTGCGGTTGACTTGCAGCCCCGGCATTTTGTAATTCATCGGGACAACTACATTCGGCTCCACCGAACTCACCACTTCCGACGCCATCGCGGGAGTCAGTCCGCCCGGCAAGCCCACAGGGAGCAGCAAAACGTGGATGTGGCCCAGGGCTTCGATCTGCGCTTGCGTCAGGGGCTTGACCGATTCGCCCAGGTGACACACCACCACGCCGTTGAGATCGACCGCGTAGACCACGTTGATCTCCATTTCCGCGCCGCGCTTGCGATTGCGCGGGGTCGCCACGCCGCTGATGAACAGCCCGCCGATTTCGTACTCGCCGGGGCCGGCCAGTGTGCGTTCGACGCCCCGCAACCCCTTCCACGCGGCGCGCTCCGGTTCGTCCAGCACTTCACTGGTGGTCACAATGTCCGCGCGCCCTCTGGGCAAGCTCAACCCGGCGCTCTCTTCGGCAAACGGGTCGGTCACAACCGCCGGATACCCGCGTTCTGACATGCGGAAACATCCCAAGCCATACCAAGTTAGTTCCATAAAACACTCCTGCTTTGATAGGTAATCTCAAGGGCATTATACTCAAAGCGAAAGAAAATGCCAGAGCGGGTCAGAACGTCCCGCAGATGCCTCTCATGAGACATCCCTAAAGGTTTAAGCTCTCTGAGCCAAACCTTTAGGGATGGGGTGGGGGATTGTGTTCGGTTACGCAGAACGGCTGTGCCGACGCCAGAGGATGAACGAGAGTAGCAACACGTCCAGCGCGATCAGCCACGTCCACCAATACTCCAGGATGGCGAAGAACGTCCCGCCGATCTCGGCCTGGCGCTCGGCGACCTTCTGCTCAAACGCCCGCGCCGCCGTCGGATTGTCAATCGGGCCATTGATCAGGGTCACGGGGAACAGGCGCAACCCGCCGACCCGCGCCCAGCCGCGCACGCGCAGCCAGCCCTCATCCGCCGCGACGGTGATGTCGCTGATGCGGAAGGGTTCGGTGCCGCGCTCAATCAGCGAGATCGCCAGGGGCTTGAGCCAGAGCTGCGGTTGGGTCAGTGCTTCTTTCTCTGCTCCCGCGTCTTCCGCCTCGGCTTTGTCGGATGTGACTGCGCCGAGGGTTTGCTCCACCATCGCCAGTGGATCGCCGGCGCTTACCGACATCCACCGATCATGCAGCGTGAATGTGACCATCTTCTCCGGTTGTTCCGCGTGACGTGCTGTGTATGTATAGGTAGTTTTGTTTGACATAGAGCCTCCTTGTAAATGGTAAATTGCAAATGGCAGAAATCATAAGGTTTCGTTACAACGTCGCCTGCGAGATGCCTTCCTTGAGTTCTTCCAGCGCGTTGGAGACGCCCTCGCGCAAGTGCTCCCAGGCCGATTCGCCGGATTCTTTCACCTCGTCCAGTTGCGCCAGTACCGCTTGTTGTTGCTCGCGCAAAGCCTGCAACTGGCGTTGATATTCCACTTTGGCTTCGGATTTGGCCTGAGCCACGCGCGCTTCAAGCGAGTTCAGGCGAACCTCCAGGACTTCGAGTTGTTCTTGCATCTCTTCGATATAGGTTTCACGGTCTGTCATTATAACCTCCAGGTATTCATAAGGCGCGTCTCAAGCGCGGGCTTGAAACGCACCGGCATTCCTTAGCTTGCTGCGCGTCACGCGCCTAGCGTTCCGAGCACCACCGCCAGCGGCGCGAAGCCCGCGCGGGCCAACAGGCTGGCTCCGAGCATCGCCCGCGCGCCGCTGTTGCAGTAAACGATGATGGGCGCGTCGGTGGGGATGTCGTCCAGGCGATCTGGCAGTTCCGGTAGATAGATGCCGCGCGCGTCGGGGAAGCCGGGCTGCGCCGCGCGCTCCGCCGGACTGCGCACATCCAGCACCCAGGCGCGCTCCCCGGTCGCCATCCGCCGCCGGAACGCGGGCACGGGCAGTATCTCGATGGCCGCGCTGTCACGCTGCGTCATGTGCCAGGCCGTCATGCCGCCGGCCAGCACGCCAGCCAGGTCATCATAGCCCAGGCGGATGCTGTAGCGCGTCACGGGTGTCGGATCGCCGGTGGCGGTGACGAGGAACAGCGGCACATCGTAGGGCATAAACCAGCCCAGATAGTGCGGGAGCGCGGCTTCGGCGATGAAAAGCGCGGTGGGGATGTGCGCCGCGCCGAAGGCGACCACCTCGCGGGTGTCCAGCACGCGCCCGGCCTCGGCCTCGCGCGCGAAGGCTGCCGCCGGCAGCGCGGGGGGGACGGGCAGCGTGCCAAGTAGCGGCGCGCCCTCCAGGTTATACCGCTCCATCCGCCGGAAATAAGGCGGGCGCGGGTGTACCTGCGCGACGTGCTCCTCGAATGTGGCCCGGTCGCGGTATTGGAGCTTGGGGTTGTGTACCCGTTCCCATCCGATAGTCGTCCAGGGACGGTCGGCGATGGCCGTGCCGCACACCGAACCGGCCCCGTGTCCCGGACAGACGATGACGCCATCGCCCAGGGGCAGCAACTTCTCGAAGAGTGATGTGTACAATGCGGAGGCCAACTCCGGCATCAAGTCCAGGCCCGCGAGATCCACGCGGCCCACATCCCCGGCAAAGAGCGTATCGCCGGTGAACACCAGCCACGGTTCCCCGTTGGGCGCGTGCAACACGTAGCTCATCGATCCCGGCGTGTGACCGGGCGTGGCAAGCGCGCGCAAGCGATAGCTCCCGATGTCCCACGTTTGCCCATCTTCCACGGGCTGGCCGTAGTGGTAATCCAACTGCCCGTCGGCGTGCCAGATAGCGGCCTCGGTGCGGGAGGCCAGTTCCACCGAACCGACGACGTAGTCCTCGTTGCGGTGGGTCTCCAGGATGTGGGTGATGCGGCACCCCGCGCGCCGCGCCAGTTCCAGGTAGATGTCGCAATCTCGCCGGGGGTCGATGACCACGGCCTGCCCCATATCCCCGATGATGTAGGAGTAATGGGCCAATCCCTGTGATTCAATACGCTCAAATAGCATGGGAAATCTCCTGTTTTAACTGATATGGATTAACGCTTTTTTGCGTGAAACGTGAGGCGTCAAACGTCAAACGTGAAACGTCAAGGGGGCGGCTGCTTTTGGTCATGGTTTTGACGTTTGACGCATGACGTTTCACGCCCCATCAAGCCCAGTTCATTTCCCCAGGGCGATTAAGATGCCGGCGGCCAGCGCCAGCGCGCCGAGAACTACGTCCAGGCCCGCGAAGCTGAAGTTCACCAGATCGACTAACCCCTGGAGGATCAGCCAGATGGCGAGCAGCACCGTGCCCCAGCGCGCGGCGGACGCAAGCGCGCCCCCTTGCCAGAGCAACAGCGCGCCGGTCACGACGGCCAGCACCGCCATGATGGTCCCCAGGCCGCTGAAACTCAGTCCGATTAACCCGCTCAGGCCCGTGAGGATTAACCACACAGCCAGAAGTATCACCGTTAGTTTATTGGCACGCATTTCAAAAAACCTCCCTCATAGATTTTGTTAGAACCATGGCGTTTGACGCTTGACATTGATTGCCAAATACCTCAAAACGAACTACGCTTCTGAACCCGGTAAACAGCCTTTTGAGGCTTTTTTCTGCCGGGACAGGTTAGATTACTTTATGGCCCGCGTTGCCAGAGTTGGATACGGGTTAGGGCAGCGCGTGCAGATAGCTAGTATTCGCGGGGTGGCTTGCGCAGGTCTTTGGTTCGGCTGCGATGACGCTTGTTTTCCAGGCGTCGCCTGCGGGCCCCCCGCGATGGCCGGGTCTTACGTCGCCTCTTGGGGGGGCGGGTTGCTTGCAGCACCAGCGCCTTGAAGCGCTGCCGGGCCTCGCGGCGATTGCGGTGTTGCGAGCGGCGCTGGCTGGCCTCGATGATGAGGACACCGTCTTGGGTAATCCGGCTGCTGGCTTGCTCCAGCAATCGCTGGCGCACGGCTTCGGGCAGTGAGGGCGATTGCGCCACGTTGAAGCGCAATTGCACCGCCGTCGAGGCCGTGTTCACATGCTGCCCACCCGGCCCCGACGCACGCACGAAACTGAACTCCAGCTCGCTTTCGTCGATGTAGATACGGTCGGTGATCTTCAAAAATGCTCCGTTATGTCACGCAGACGTTTCGTGTTCCGGCAGGCTCTCGATGAGCGCGCGGGAAACGGCCAGATGGATGCTATCCGATAACACGCGGGTGATCCAGTGCGCGGGTATGCGCTTCTCTTCGGTGAGCAAAAAGCCCTTCGAGATCAGGATGTGCGTCACGCGCTCCCCGTCCTCATCGACAAAGAGGCTGGCAACGTCGCCGACGTGCTCCTCGAATTTGTCGAGCACTTGCATCCCCTCTTCGAGCGCTACGGTGCCTTCAGGGATATTCTGCTGGGTTTGTATCATGTAGGGCGATGTGATCGCCAGGCTTAAGCCGCCTGTCGGCCCCCACCCGGTAGCCCCATGCGAAGGATACCAGTAAAGCGGCAGTACTTGGACATCTTCTTCCTCTTCGTGTTCTGGAAGTTCGGTGACGAATTCTTTTTCCTCAAACGGGGGGAGCGTGTCCAAATCGTCCACGTCATCCCGCAATTGCACGGCTTTGGACGTTGTGTCATCTATCCACGTCAGCGGCAGCACGCGGGACTCCTTGAAGATGAAGCCCTGCTCTACCACGATGTGCGAGATCTCATGCGTCTGGGGATCGACCACCAGGCGCGCGACCTCTCCGACTTTCTCGTTATCTGCGGTTAGTATATCCATACCTGCTTGGATTCTCGTCGTCATTGTTTAAAACCTCCATCGTATACAATACTGCACATCAATACATCGAACATCAAGCAACTTCAACGGACATTATCTGTCAGGATACACGCATCCTAGCAACGCGATGTGATCCTCCGCCGCGATCTCCACAGCTTCTCCCGTCGAGAGCGGTATCAGGTGCAACCTGTACCGCACGGCATTCCATGTCAACACCAGCGCGTGATCGGGATGGCACCAGGCCACGTCGATCAGCCAGTCTCCGGGCGCCAGGGGGGCCGGCCCGATGCTCGTCACGCGGTCGCCATCGTGAACCTGGAAGGTCAGCGTGTCGAACTCATTGTTGACATAGTCCCCAGCGGCGAACAGCACCCGCGTCCCATCCGGCGAAAAGGCCGCGACGTGGTGCAACGCGCCGCCGTCGGTGATTTCGACCCACATCTCGCGCTCGTCCCGGTCGATGTCCAACACCCACAATTGGTTGACCGCCGCGTCAAACATAAACTCTGTGGGATCGTAGCCCGTCGGCATATAGCCCTCGGTGCGATTCAGGTAGAGCATCCGCGCGCCGTTGGCGGACAACCGCTGCTCTCGGTAGTCGGGGGCGGATAGCACGAGCCGCTGCGTCACCTCCGTGATAGGCCGCGAGGCCATCTCCGGCGGGAAGGTGTACGCATACACGCCCATCATGCCGGCGTCGGAGTAGGGGATGAAGGCGTTGACCAAGAGCATCTGGCTGTCGGCAGTCCAGCCGAGGGGTTGTCCCGGCAGATGGTCGGCGGCGGCAGCAGAGTTGGCGAAGCGCCGCGTGCTGCCCTCGGCCAAATCCACGATGATGTAGGCCCAGGGCGTGTAATCGGCCTCGGGCCAGCCCATTTCCAGCAGCGCCAGGCGCGTTTCCGCCGGGTCGAAGGCCATCTCGAAAAGCCAGAAGCCGGCGGTCAAGTCGATGGTGAAGGCGCGGCCCGTGTCGGTATCCCGCACCTCGATGGCGCTGGCGTAACCGGAGTGCGCGTCAAGGGTGGTCGGCAGCGCGAGCCACCGTCCCCGGCGCGAAACCGCGCTCCCACGATGCGCCACGCGCTCCCGGTTGCTGGACGCGCCCTCAGTGTCCACAGCGTAGAGCTGCGGGCGCTCCGGCGATCCCACGCTGTACAGCGCGATGTTCGCGGCGGGCGTCACGGTGGGCGCGGGCGTCGCGGTGGGCGGTAAGGGCGCGGTCTTGGAGGTGGCAGACGGCGTCGGCGTGCGGGCGGGTGGGGCGAGCGGCGGCAGGGTGCAGGCCAGCGTCAGGCCCAGCAGCAAGCCGGGAAGCAACCATCTCAGCGAATTATGGCGTGGCGTTGACATAATCGATCCAGTGCCCAATGCGGTGCGTGCCGTCGAAGAGATAAGCGTGGAGCACGTAGTTCCCCGCGTCCTCTGGCGTAAACTGCACGCTGTACCGCGTCTCCTCGCCTGGGGCCAGCGTCTCCGTGCCGAGCTTCGCCAGGGATTCGTCGGTATCGCGCGGGGTCTCCATCCAGAATTCCAGCATCAAGTTGTGGGCGGCGGCGCGCGCGCGGATGACGGCCTCGCAGGTGATGGAGTGGCCCACGCGGGGATACGGTTCGGTCAGCGCGAAGAAGCGCGCGAGTCGGGCGGCCTCGGTCCCCACCTGGAGGCGCATCCCCGGCGATTCCCACGCGAAGGGGCGGTCGCCTTGTTGCCCGGCTACCACGGCATAGACCAATCCGCTCCGCCGGGCCGTGAGTTGGAAAGGCAGGGCGCGCTCGTCTCCTCCATGCAGTTTATCAATGTAAGTGCCGGTGCCGTGAACGTCCAGCGCGTAGCCGTCCAACGAGCTTAAGTTGACGCTTAACCCGGTGAGGGCGTGCTCGCCGATATTTTCCAGGTGGAGCGTTACCCAATGGACTCCGGGGTTTGCCAATACTCGTGGTTCGACGGCATAGCGTATCGGGTGACGTTGTTTTTTCTTTAGCATAGATTCGCGCACTCCCTTGCGGCTTCACTGACGTACACATGGTCTGTTTTGCGATCAATCCGATGATCATTGTCGAATAGGTACCCATACACGGTATACAATCCGGCCTCCTGGGGGATGAATTCGGCTATGTAACGCACCCATTCGCCGGCTTTGAGGGCTTTGGTATCAATGGCGGCCAGCTCTGTGAGATCGCCGGAGGGCGTATCGGCCCAGAATTGCAGTTCGAGGCCCTGGCTGTCCCGCAGCCCTTGAATCGTGGCTTCGCAGCGGATGTGCTCATCGCGCTGGACATACGGCGCGTTCAGGACAAATAAGCTGGTCAGTCGGGCGACTTCTTGCCCCACTGTTATGCGGACACCGGGCGTTTCCCAGTGGAAAGGCTGGCCTTCCCGCCGGCCATCTGCCGTCAAGTAAAGCTGTGCCGTTGCATTGGCTAGAACCTGGAACTGAAGCTCGTGCCGCGCGCCGGACGCTATCTCGGCCACGTCATGGCTCGGCTTGTAGATGTTGAGACTGTACGCATCTAATGAATTCAACCGCACGTCCAAGGCGGTGAGCGATGCCGCTCCGAGGTTCTTCAGGCTGATGGTCAGCCAGTGTCGTCCGGGCGACACATGTTGAGGCTGGATAGTGTAGGCCAGGGGATACCGCACCTTCATAGAAGCATGTCCTTATAGGTTGTCCATCGTTACATCCGATTTTAACTGTAGCCATCGCATCATATCTTGCCGCCGGAGCAGCCCGATCAGGCGGTCGGAATCCACCACCGGTAACTGGCGCACCTCGCGGTGGGCCAACTTCTGGAGCGCCTGGCTGGCCTCCGAGTCCTCCTCGATGACGTCGATCTGCGCGCGGGGCGTCATCACGTCGCGCACCGTCAGCCGTTGGCGCTCAGTCTCGGCGACGGAGCGCACATCGTGGAGGCAGATGATGCCCTGCAATATGTCGTCCTCGACGACGGGGAAGGCGTTCGTATCGTAGCGCATCAGGTAATCGTTCACCAGATCGGCTATCGTCACATCCGGCGGGACGGTCGGGGGCTGGGCCTGCATCATCTGCCCCACCGTCACGCCTTCCAGCACATCTTCGATGAGCACGCGCTGGTAGCTAGAGACGGCGGCGTTGTGCAGGAACCATCCGATAAACGCGAGCCAGAGGCCGTCGGCCAAGCCCTGTCCAAAAATGGGGATTTGCGCGCCGAAGGCCATCGCGATGCCGCTCATAATCATCAGCCAGGCGATAGCGCGGCCCGCGAAACTGGCCCACCACGTCGCCCGGCGCAGGTTGCCGGTGATGGCCCACAGAATCGAGCGCAACATGCGTCCGCCGTCCAGGGGAAAGCCCGGAATCAGGTTGAAAATGCCCAGGATGATGTTGATGCTGCCCAACCAGGCGGTCGTCGTGGTCAGCGGGCCGAATTGCGCCAGCACCGCTTCGGGCTGCTGCATAAGGCGTAGGCCGCCGCTAACCAACAAGGTGAAGAACAGGAGCGCGCTGCCGAGCACTATACTCGTCACCGGCCCAAGCAGCGCCATAACAAACTCCGCGCCGGGCGATTTCGGCTCCTCCTGGATATGGGCCACGCCGCCAAAGATGAACAGCGTGATATTGTGGATGGGAATACCTTGCGCCTTAGCCACGAGCGAATGGGCCAACTCGTGTACCAGCACCGAGGCGAAGAAGAGTAGGGCGGTGACTACGGCCACCGTCCATCGCAGCAGCGTGCTCCAATCGGGGTGCATATTCCCAAACGCGAAAACCAGGTTAAACGTTACCAGGGCGAAGATAACGAGCCAACTCCATGCCACACGGATGGTAATCCCAAAAATCCGGCCCATCTTAAAGCCTTCGTGCTGCATCCAGACCTCCCTGTGACTGGGTTATTGAGGTTCGTCAAACGTCATGCGTCAAACGTCAAAACCGACGCCCCTCAAAATGAACCATGCCGATAATCTGACGCTACTGAAAGAACCCTAAAAACTCCGATTTTTTGCAATACCGCAAAAGTCACCCTGTTTGGGACACGGATAAACACAGATTTCACGGATAAAACCAAAAAAAATCCGTGTTTTTCCGTGTAAATCCGTGTCCTTACTTGAAATCAACCGGGGAC
>SLSP01000454.1 GCA_007130345.1 Thermoflexales bacterium | reverse complement strand
GCCCCCGGTTGATTTCAAGCAAGGACACGGATTTACACGGAAAAACACGGATTTTTTGGGTTTTATCCGTGAAATCTGTGTTCATCCGTGTCCCAAACAGGGTGACTTTTGCGGTATTGCGATTTTTTAGGGTTCTTTCAGGTGAGTCATAACTTCATTATAGAAGAGGACGGCCTCCGCGTCAAGGTTTGAGCAGATTGCGTTGCCAATGTCGCGCGAACTTACACCATCAACATCGCGTCGCCAAACGAGAAGAAGCGATACCGCGCTTCGATGGCCGCCGCGTAGGCCCGGCGGATGTACTCCTCGCCGGCGAAGGCCATCACCAGCGCCAGCAGCGAGCTTTGCGGCAGGTGGAAGTTGGTGATGAGCGCGTCCACCACGCGAAACTCGAATCCGGGCGTGATGTACAGCCGCGTGAACCCCTCGAAAGGCGCGAGCGGACGCCACGGGCACGCCCCGTCCGGCGGCTGGAGCAGGCCATGCCGCGCCGCCGTCTCCAGGACGCGCGCGCTCGTCGTCCCCACGGCGACGACGCGCCCGCCTTCCAGCCGCGCGCGGTTGATGGCCTCGGCGGTGGCGGTGTCGAGCGCGCACCACTCGCTGTGGATGGCGTGGTCTTCGATGCGCGCCTCGGTGATGGGGCGGAAGGTGTCCAGCCCCACATGCAGCGTGACGTAGGCCAGGCGGACGCCCCGGTCGCGCAAGCGCAGCAGTAGTTCTGGCGTGAAGTGCAACCCGGCGGTGGGGGCCGCCGCGCTCCCCGGCGTGCGCGCGTAGACTGTCTGATAGCGCTCCGGGTCAGCGAGCTTCTGGTGGATGTACGGCGGCAGCGGCATCATGCCCAACTCGTCGAAGTGATCCTCCACCGGCGCGGAGAATTCCAGCACGCGCTCGCCGCGCTCCCCGGTCTCCACCACCTCGGCCCACAACGCGGAAGGCCGCTCTCCGGCGGTGATCCGCACGCGCGTGCCCGCGCGGGTGCGCGCCCCGCCCATCAGCCCGCGCCATCGCGTCGCGCCGAGTTGGCGCAGCAGCAGCAACTCGACCTTGCCGCCGCCCGGTTCCTTGCGCCCGAACATCCGCGCCGGGATGACGCGGCTCTCGTTCGCCACCAGCAGATCGCCGGGCCTTAGGTACGCCTCAATCTCGCGGAAGACGCGGTGTTCTAGCGCGCCGCTTTCGCGGTGTAACACCAGTAACCGCGAACTGTCGCGCGGTTCGACCGGCGTCTGCGCGATCAGGTCTTCGGGTAACGTGTACTCTAACGCGGATGTTTTCATCAATGATGCTCCCTAGTCGATGTCTACAAGGCGTCTATTGTAGCATTGAATGGGATATGCTGAAAGTCGCAATTCGTATATAATGGGGGCATCCCGGCGCTACGTGATAGAGGAGGCCCAATGCCCATCACTATAACCCGACTGTCCATTCCTGAAGTCTTGCTGATCGAACCGCGTGTCTTCGGCGACGAGCGGGGATTCTTTTTGGAGACTTACAAGCGTTCCCAATTTGCGGAGATGGGCGTGACGCAAACGTTCGTGCAGACCAACCACTCCCGCTCGTGCCGGGACGTGCTGCGGGGTCTGCACTATCAACTCCCGCCGATGGCCCAGGGGAAGCTGGTGATGACCTTGCGCGGCGCGGTCTTCGATGTGGCGGTGGACATCCGCCGCCATTCGCCGACGTATGGGCAATGGGTGGGCGAGTTGCTCTCGGACGAGAACCACCGCCTGTTGTATATCCCCCCAGGCTTCGCTCACGGCTTCTGCGTGGTCAGCGATATCGCCGACTTCGTGTATCAGGTGTCAGCCGAATACTCCCCCGCCCACGACCGGGGTATTCGGTGGAACGATCCGGCCCTCGGCGTGCGCTGGCCCATCCTCGCGCCGCTGCTTTCCCCAAAGGATGCCGCGCTTCCGCTGCTGCATGAAGCCGAGAATACATTCGAGTACGAGGCTCCAGCATGATCGGTTGGGGGGCTTTGCTAGTGGGAGGCGCGGTGCTGGCGGCCAGTTGGTACTTCTCCAAGCTGATCATCCATCCCCCGGTGAAGGGTGTCCAATGCACTTACGACCTGGAGGTGGATAACGGGAATTTCGATCCGGCGCGGTGGGAAGCGTGGCCGAAGGAGGAGGTGCGCATCGCGTCGCCCTTTGGCTATGAGCTTTTCGGTGTGCTGGTGCCCCAGGATGCCGCGCGCGGCACCGTCATCCTCGCGCACGGGGTCACATACACGTTGTACGGTTCCATCAAATACGGCCAGATGTTCCGCGATATGGGCTTCAATCTGCTGTTGTACGACCATCGCAATCACGGGCGCAGTGGCGGGCGAGACACGAGCTTCGGCTTCTACGAGAAATATGATCTCCAGGCGTGGGTGGATTGGGTTGTCGCGCGCCCTGACCTGGCGACCGGCGGCGCGGGGCACGTCATCGGCACGCACGGCGAGTCGATGGGCGCGGCGACGGTGCTGCAACACGCGGGCATCGATCCGCGAGTCGCCTTCGTCATCGCCGATTGCCCCTTCGCCAACGCAGCCGACGAGTTCGCCTATCGGCTGCGCGAGGAGTATCACCTGCCGCGCTTCCCGCTGGTTCCCCTGGCGAGCTTGATCACGCGCTGGCGGGCCGGGTGGTTCTACCGCGACGCCGCGCCCCTCGTGGCGGTGCCGCACATCGCGGCACCGGTGCTGCTCATCCACGGGGCCGCCGATACCTACATCCCGCCAGAAGACAGTCAGCAGCTCTTCGCGGCCAAGCGCGAGGGCTTGAAGCGGCTGTGGTTGGCTCCCGACGCCCGGCACGCGCAATCCCAACCGCAAGATCCCCAGGCGTATGCAGAGCAAGTGGCGGACTTTTTGGAGGCGGCGGATGTGTGAGTGCATCGGCTTGGCCATGCGTCAAACGTCATGCGTCAAACGTCAAAACCAAGTAATAGCCCACAGAAAGGTAGCGTTTGACGTTTGACGTTTCACGTTTGATGCCGTAAGCCCGCATCGCCTTTGACTTGCTGTGTCATTGAATTGATATATCCTTATTATGCAGTCGGCATTCGACGTGCCGCCACGCTCCATCGCGTAACCACTATCCCTTCAGGAGGTTATGATGGCATTAGAAGACAAAGACCCACTGATGACATTCGACGTGGATGAAAAGGTCGCCGCGACCATTCGCGCGCAGCTTGAGGATGACAAACTCCCCTGCGCGGTGGCGTTCGCTATAGCCGAGGCCGGGGCCGCCAGCCCCGCTCAGATTGGACGCACCGCCGACGCGCTTCAAATCCGCTTGAGCCGTTGTCAACTGGGCCTCTTCGGGTATCCGGGCAAGCAAGGGTGGGCAGAAGCCGGAGTGTCCGACCTCACGCCGCCCGTCGGCCTGGAAGCCGCTATCCAGGAGGTCGCTAACGCCAAGGGGCAAATCGCGTGCGCGCGTCTGTGGACTCTGGCGGAGCAATTCGCCTGCTCGCGGATGCTGGTGGGCTATCTGGCCGACGCGCTGGATATTCAGATCGTCGCGTGTCAACTGGGCGCGTTTTGACACAACCTTTCAACTTTTAACCCTCAACGTTCAACTAACCCTTTAAAGGAGATCTACTATGTCTGTAAAGAAAGTTAAACCTGTTCCTTCCGATATTGATATTGCACAGGCTGCCGAGTTGCAGCCGATTCTGGACATCGCCCAATCGGTGGGCCTCACCCCAGATGACCTGGAGATGTACGGTAAGTACAAGGCCAAAGTCCACCTGGATGTCCGCGACAAATTCCGGGATCGCCCCAACGCCAAGTACATCGACGTGACCGCCATCACGCCGACGCCGCTCGGCGAGGGCAAGACCACGACCACCATCGGCCTGACGCAGGCGCTCGGCCAGTTGGGGCACAAGGCCATCGCCGCCATCCGCCAGCCGTCGATGGGGCCGACCTTCGGCATCAAGGGTGGGGCGGCCGGCGGCGGCTACAGCCAGGTTGTGCCGATGGAGGAGTTCAACCTGCACTTCACCGGCGACCTTCACGCCATCAGCGTGGCGCACAATCTCTGCGCCGCCGCCATCGACGCCCGCATCTACCACGAGAGCCGCTGGAGCGACAAGTTCTTCGAGAGCCGGGGGATGCGCAAGCTGCACATCGACCCCTATTCCATCACCTGGAACCGCGTGGTGGATATGAACGACCGCGCTCTGCGCCAGATTCTCGTGGGTCTGGGCGAGAAGGGCGATGGGCCGATGCGCCAGGCCGGCTTCGACATCACCGTTGCCAGCGAGCTGATGGCGATTTTGGCGCTCACCACCAGCTTGCAGGATATGCGCGAGCGCATCGGGCGCATCGTCATCGGCACCGACGACGCCGTCCGCAATCCGCAGCCCATCACCACCGAAGACCTGGGCGTGGCCGGCGCGATGACGGTGCTGATGAAGGACGCAATTATGCCGAACCTGCTCCAGACGCTGGAAGAGCAACCGGCCTTCGTCCACGCCGGGCCATTCGCCAACATCGCCCACGGCAATTCCTCCGTGCTGGCTGATCTGCTCGGCATCAAGATGGGCGACTACCTCATCACTGAGTCCGGTTTTGGCGCGGATATCGGGATGGAGAAGTTCTTCGATATTAAGTGCCGCGCCTCCGGGCTGGTTCCCGATGCGGTGGTGCTGGTGGCGACAGTGCGCGCGCTCAAGATGCATGGCGGCGGGCCGCGCGTCATCCCTGGGCGCAAATTGGACGCTGCCTACACCGAAGAGCACCTCGACCTCGTCCGCGAGGGGCTGCCGAACCTCCTCGCGCACATCAAGACGGCGCGCAAATTCGGCATCCCTGTCGTGGTCGCCATCAATGCCTTCCCCACCGACTCCCCCGCCGAGTGGGAGATCGTGCGGGCGGCTTCTCTGGAAGCGGGCGCGTTCGATGCCGTGGTCACGCAGCACTGGGCCGACGGCGGCGCGGGCGCGACGGATCTGGCGGAAGCCGTGGTGAAAGCCTGCGAGGAACCGTCCGATTTCAAGTTCCTCTACGACGTGGATCAGCCTATCAAAGAGAAGATCGAGACGCTGGCCCGCGAGGTCTACCAGGCCGATGGCGTCGATTACAGCGACGACGCCGAGAAGAAGATCAAGCTCTACACCGACCTGGGCTACGACAAAATGCCCATCTGTATGGCGAAGACGCACCTCTCCATCAGCCACGACGCGGCTGTGAAAGGCGTGCCTTCCAACTACACCTTCCCCATCCGCGACATCCGCGCCAGCGTGGGCGCGGGCTTCCTCTACCCGCTGGCCGGCCCCGTGCGCACCATGCCCGGCCTGCCAAGCCAACCCGCCTTTATGGGCATCGACATCGATGAGAACGGGAAGATTGTAGGGTTGTCGTAACCGCATAACCAAGGGGATACTATGTTGACCGAAGTACTGCACCTCACGATTCCGGTAGCGTTAGCTCAGGAACTAGAAACCGCAGAACAAGACTGGTTGATCGAGGTTCTGGAGCGCGGTGTGAAAACGTTGCGCATTGAGCGCGCGCTCAGATTCTATGCCAAAGGCGATGTCTCTTTAAGCGCGGCGGCGCAGCAAGCGGGTCTGTCCTTGTCCGAAATGGCGCGTCACGCCTATGCTTTTGGGCTGGAACCGCCCTATAGCGAGCGCACCGTCGCCGAGGAGTTGGCTTGAGTCAACCAGTAGTGATTTGTGATACCGGGCCGTTGTTAGTCCTGGGGAAACTTAACCGCCTGGAACTGCTCCCCCAACTGTACTCGAACCTCAAGATTCCGCAGGTTGTCTATCAAGAGGCTGTGGAAAAAGGCGAGCACAAAGGTTCCCCGGATGCCGTCACCATCAGGTTGTTCTTGCAAGCGTATCCTGAATACCTAACACAGACGCCACTGAATACGGACTACCGACCGGAGGCAACACTTGGCGCGGGAGAAATCGCCGTGCTCACCCTGGGGCAACAGTTACCCTATGCCTTGTTACTGTTGGACGATGAAGCCGCGCGCGAGGAAGCTCGTCGATTGGGCCTATCCGCGCGCGGCAGCCTGGGTATTTTGGCGCAGGCATATCGCCACCATCTGCTATCTTTGGCTCAAGTAGAGAGAATGATTCACATTATCATATCTCGGCCTGATATCTGGATTGCGGAAAAATTATGCCATCAAGTGCTCAACGCCTTGCACGTCGAGTACCCATCTCAATAACTGGACACTAGAATACATTTTGATGCTACTTTAAGGAGACCCCAAACCATGACTGCAAACATTATCGATGGCAAAGCCATTGCCCAGACCATCCAAGAAGAACTGACCGCCGAAGTCGCCGAGCTTAAAGCGAAGCACGACATCGTGCCCGGCCTGGCGACGGTGCTGGTGGGCGACAATACCGCCTCTCAGACCTACGTGCGGATGAAGCGCAAGCGCTGCGCCGAAGTCGGCATCCACTCGGTGGGACACGAGCTGCCCGCCGACGCCACCCAAGAGGAAGTGGAGGCGCTCGTCAGCAAGCTCAACGCCGACCCCGCCATCCACGGCATCCTGGTGCAGCTTCCCCTGCCCGGCCACCTCGATGAGGAAGCCGTGCTCAACGCTGTCAGCCTGAAGAAGGACGTGGACGGCTTCCACCCGGTCAACATCGGGCGGCTGGCGATGAAGGGCCGCGATCCGCTCTTCGCGCCATGCACTCCCGCTGGCGTCATCGAACTCATCGACCGCATCGGCGTCGAGATCGAGGGCAAAGAAGCCGTCGTCCTGGGGCGCAGCAATATTGTGGGCTTGCCGGTCTCGATGCTGCTGCTCGCGCGCAACGCCACCATCACTGTCTGTCACTCGCGGACGCGAGACCTGGCCGGCGTCTGCCGCCGCGCCGACATCCTCATCGCCGCTGTGGGCCGCGCCGAGATGGTCAAGGCCGACTGGGTCAAGCCCGGCGCCACGGTCATCGACGTGGGCATCAACCGCGTGGATGATGACACCCGCAAGCGCGGCTACCGCTTGGTGGGCGATGTGGACTACGCCGACGTGCAGGAAGTCGCGGGCTGGATTACGCCTGTGCCCGGCGGCGTCGGCCCGATGACCATTGCGATGCTGTTGCAGAACACCGTCGTCAGCGCCAAGCGCGAGGCGGGGCTGCTGTAGGCGTAACATAGTTGCGTGATAGGTCGGAAGTTGCTCCGACCTATCACGCAATAGCTCTTAGTCGATGGTGTGCTATGGATGTGACGCGATGACCACGTTTGAAAAATCCCCTTTTCCCGGGATGGATCCGTATCTCGAAGGCGACCTGTGGCAAGAGTTTCACGGACGGTTTGCCAATCAGATTAGCGCGCAACTGCTACCACTCCTGCCACCGCGTTACGTGGCATTGCTGGAAAAACGCTATGTGATTGAGGACGCCGGCATTGACTTGGTAGTGGTTCCCGGCCACCGCATCATCTATCCCGACGTGCATGTAGTGCATACTGTGCGCGAAACGGCGACGATGACAGCGGCAACCGCCGTGCAAATCACGCCCAGGGTGCGACTGGTGAGCCACGTCCCGGAGGAGATTCCGCAGTTGAGCATCGAAATCCGCGATATTGCCAACCGCCGCCTGGTCACGGTGATCGAAATCCTCTCACCGGCCAACAAGCACGGCAAAGGACTGGCCGAGTACCTGGAACGGCGCTACGATCTGCTCAAGACCGCCACCCATCTGCTGGAAATTGACCTCCTGCGCGGCGGCGAGCGGCTGCCCCTGCACGGCGGCGAGTTCCCCCCGGCGGCGTACTGCGTCTATCTGAGCCGCTTCACGCAGCGGCCCTACACCGACGTGTGGCCCATCCAACTGCGCGACCGGCTGCCCGTCATCCCTGTGCCGCTGCTCCCCCCGGACGAGGACGTGATTTTGGATTTACAGGCCGCGTTCGACGCCTGCTTCCAGTTGGTAGGCTACCAACGGCTGCTGGATTACACGCAATCCCCGCCGCCGCCGTCGCTGTCTGCTGAAGATGCGGCGTGGGTGCAGGAAGTCGTTAAATCAGAAAATAGTGCGCGGTGAGCAGAGATTAGTCGGAGCGTTCAGCCCGACTCACTGTTCACCGCTCACTCATCACTATACCTTTAGGAGGCTTTGATTATGAAACTGATAGACCTGACCATCCCCCTGGGCATCGCCACCCCCGCGTGGCCGACTTACGAACCGCTGCAAGTGAAGTATTTCAAGCGGCTGGCCCCCAACGGCGCGAATGGGCAATTGCTGACCCACTCGAACCACCTCGGCACGCACCTCGATGGCGAGATTCATTTCTTCTCCGCCGGGAAGGACATCGCCGAACTTGAACTGGACTTCCTCGTCCACGACGCCGCCATCGTCGATCTCTCCGACGTGGTCGCCGACTACGACATCTACACCGCGGAGATGATCGAGGCGAAGGTAGCGGTGAACGAGGGCGACATCCTCATCATCCACACTGGCTTTCATCACTTTGGATGGGATCAGCCTTACGCCGACGAGATCCGCTACATGGTGCAACATCCCGGCCCCGACCGCGAGTTCGCGGAGTGGGCCAAGGCGAAGAAGCTGCGCTGGATCGGCGTGGACTGCGGCAGCGCGGATCATCCGATGAACACGATTATCCGCGATTGGATGCCCCGACAGGCCAAACAGGCCGACGCGCACTTCCAGAAGAAGTACGGCGGCGGGCTGGCCGACGTCTTCGACGACACCAAGTACCAGTTGATGCACATCGAGATGTTCCCCGACGGCATCATCCACGCGGAATGTCTCGGCGGCGACCTCGACCTGCTCCTGAACCGCCGCGTGCAGATCGGCTTCTTCCCCTGGCGCTTCGTGGATGGCGAGTCGAGCATCGGGCGCTGCGTCGCCTTCGTGGATGATGCCGAGTACGAAGACCTGATGGCGCAGAAGGCCGCGTTGCCCAAGACCAAATTCGGCGATGCCTACAACCCGCAGCATGTGGAGAATCTGAACGCGCAGGTCAAGGCGCGATGATCGCCGATATCCTGTGGAAGGAGGCCATTGAGCAATATTTTGAAGATTTGCTCGAATTCTTTTTCCCGCACATTCACGCCGACATAGATTTTGGACGCGGCTATGAATTTCTGGACAAAGAACTGGCCGAAATCACACAGGGCAGCGCATCCGGGCAACGGTTCGCCGATTGTCTGGTGAAGGTTTTCCTCAACGATGGCGTGGAACGGTGGTTGATTATCCATATCGAGGTGCAAGGCTACATTGACCCCGAGTTCGCGCGGCGGATGTTCATCTACAACTACCGGGCCTTTGATCGCTACGGGGTAGATGTGGTCAGTTTGGCTTTGTTGGCCGATGAGCAACGCAACTATCGGCCACAGTGTTTTGAGATACAGCATTGGGACTTTCATTGTCGGTTCGAGTTTCCCATCATCAAACTTATGGATTATCGGGAACATTGGGAGAGGCTAACGCACAGCCCCAACCCGTTCGCGCTGTTGGTGATGGCGCACTTGAAAGCCCAGGAAACGCGCAAAAGTGAGGCAGAACGCTACTCGTGGAAAATCACATTGGTTAAGATGTTGTATGAGCGCGGCTTCACACAAGAGGATGTGCTGCGGTTATATCGTTTTCTGGACGGCGTTCTCGCTTTGCCGGAGGAATTGACCCGCCAATTTCACTACGAAATTGTACGCTATGAGGAGGAACACGAAATGACGTACATAACGACGGCTGAACGCATCGGGATGGAAAGAGGGCATCAGGAGGGCGTTGAGCAAGGTCTCCGCGAAGGACTATTGCGCGCGATTCACGCCGGCTTGAGCCTGAAATTCGGCGCGGCGGGGGTACAACTCTATCCAGACATCTGCAAAGTAGAGGATATCAACACCCTGGAGGCGGTGAATGTGGCCTTGTTCACCGCCTCAGATTTGCAGAGCGTCGCGCAAGTTTATCAGGAAGCTGCCTGAAATCGGTGTTGGTCCGCTGGCTACCGCGACGTGTAGCCCTGTACCTATGGAACACGAAATGACGTACATAACGACGGCTGAACGCATCGGGATGGAGAAAGGACTTCAGACGGGCGTTGAGCAGGGTCTCCGCGAGGGCGTTGAGCAGGGCTTCCGCGAGGGCATTGCGCAGGGTCTCCGCGAGGGCGTTGCGCAGGGTCTCCGCGAAGGCGTTGCGCAGGGTCTCCGCGAGGGACTATTGCGCGCGATTCGCACCGGCTTGAGCTTGAAATTCGGTGCGGCGGGGGTACAACTCTATCCAGACATCTGCAAAGTGGAGGATATCAACACTCTGGAGGCGGTGAATGTGGCGTTGTTCACCGCCCCAGACTTGCAGAGTATCGCGCAAGTTTATCAAGAAGTTGCTTGCAATCAGCGTTAGCGCAATGACTGACGCAATGTATGGAG
>SLSP01000307.1 GCA_007130345.1 Thermoflexales bacterium | reverse complement strand
TCGCGCTGAAATTTGGCAATGTCTGGATCGACTGCAAGCCTCAGGCTTGGCGATTCTCATCATTGATAAAAATCTCAGTGCTTTGCAAAAATTTGCCGATCACCACTACCTGATCGAAAAAGGGCGAGTGGTCTGGTCGGGGCGTCCTGAAGAACTCGCCAGAACCCCCGATCTGCAACACCGTTATCTAGGTTTAGACACCGATTAATCTATTCAAGAGGATCACATGAAAATCACCATTTTTGGCAGCGGCTATGTGGGCTTGGTCACTGGGGCGTGTTTAGCCCAAGTCGGTAATCACGTTGTCTGTGTTGATATCGACGAGGATAAAGTGGCTCGTTTGCGCCAAGGCGAAGTGCCGATTCATGAACCAGGACTGGACGCGATTATTGCCGAGACTGCAGCCAATGGGCGTCTAGTGTTCACCACGGATGCCGCTGCTGGGGTAGCGCATGGCCAGTTGCAGATGATTGCCGTTGGCACCCCTCCCGATGAAGACGGGTCGGCTGATCTCAGTCATGTATTGGCAGTGGCCCGCACCATTGGCCAGCATATTACAGACTATCGGGTGATTATCACTAAATCCACGGTGCCGGTCGGCACGGCGGATCGAGTAAGGGACGCCGTTGCCGAATCTCTGGCTGAACGCGGGGTAACGATTGACTATGATATTGCCTCCAATCCGGAATTTCTCAAAGAGGGTGCGGCCGTCGGTGATTTCACCAAACCGGATCGGATTATTGTCGGTTGTGACAGTGATCGCGCCGAGACTCTGTTGCGCGAGTTGTATATGCCGTTTAACCGCAACCGTGATCGGGTGTTGGTTATGGACATTCGTTCGGCTGAGTTATCCAAATACGCGGCTAATGCCATGCTGGCGACTAAAATCAGCTTTATGAACGAGATTGCCACCTTAGCCGAACGAGTTGGGGCGGATATTGAACAGGTGCGCATCGGTATCGGTGCGGACCCACGGATCGGTTTTCACTTTATTTATCCTGGAATCGGCTATGGGGGCAGTTGTTTTCCCAAAGATGTCCGCGCTTTGGCAAGTACCGCACGCGCCGTGGGTTTACAACCGGCCTTGCTGGATGCGGTAGAGCAACGCAATTTCGCCCAGAAGCACGTCTTGTTCGACAAACTCAACCAGCATTTCGAGGGTCAGATGGCCGGGCGCACCATCGCTCTATGGGGGTTGGCCTTCAAGCCCGATACCGATGATATGCGTGAAGCGCCTAGCCGAGTATTGATGGAAGCCTTATGGACCGCCGGAGCACGGGTGCAGGCTCATGATCCAGTTGCTAATGCGGAATGTCGGCGAATTTACGGGGAGCGAGCCGATTTACAGCTCAGTGATGACCCCTATACGGCACTGGACGGCGCCGATGCGCTGGTGGTGTGTACCGAATGGCGTGAGTTCCGCAGCCCTGACTTTGCAGACATCAGCCGCCGCCTGCGCGCTCCGGTGATCTTCGATGGGCGTAATATCTATGATCCGCAGCGACTGACTGAGGAAGGGATTCGTTATTACTGTATCGGACGGCAGCAATAACTGACGACACTTGCCCAAAAAAAAGTGCGCCGCAGCGCACTTTTTAATGACTGCTTGGTACCAAGCTATTTATCAAAACCCATAGGACCAGTACGCGCAGCCGCAACCGCCATGCCGGAAATTTCGTCATCCGACAAATGCAGCTCTTCATCAAGTTGATGCTCAGAGCGATCAAACGGCTTGTACACTGTGACCGCCACAGCAATTAAATTCTTCGAAATATCGAAGGCGTAATAGCTGTCGTTCATCAACTGAGTCGCCATCGCCGGCGTGATTTTCTTCTTGCGAACCATCCGATCCAAACGACCATTGTTGAGAATATCATGGCGTTCGATACCTGCCCGCAATTCATCCAGCTTGATCATGGGATTTTCCCCTGGTGCGGTCAACACTTGGTGGAGCTCATACAGCAGTAGAGCAATATGCCGACGAATCTCAACATACTCTTGCTTTAGATCGTCATTAGGAGAGTTGACGGCTGTTACCAAATTAAATTGCACCAGTTTCAGATCCTTGAAAACCTCGACCATATACTGATTAGCCGCACGCAAGGCGAATGCCTGGCGAGCCTGTAAACCATCGACTGTGCGCAACTGGGTCATAAACTCCAGCAGTTCATGCTGCAGGGGTCTAACCCGCCGTTGGTAGTAGTCCTCCACATCGATCGATTTCATTTTCTTGGGTGGTTCGGCTAAAGCCTCTAGCTCCGAGCCTTGACGCAGTTTTTCCGGGTCAGCATTCAAGGCAAGAGCCATCACCTCCAGCGAGTTATCGAACACATGGTGGATTTCCTTGCGAGCCGCTTCCAGACCAGTGTCTGGGGTGAGCAGCGCGGTTTTGCCAATGTATTTGGGCTGAATTGCAGATGTTGGCTTAGACTTAATATTACGCTCTAGGAAATCAGCCATCCAGCGGGCAAAGGGCAGCCACACCAACAGACCGACGACATTAAACAGGCTGTGGAACACCGCCAGCCGCAGCGTGTAATCGTCTCTGGCCAGACCGATGAAATCCCCAATGACCTGCACCGCCCACAAGAACTGGTGGAT
>SLSP01000323.1 GCA_007130345.1 Thermoflexales bacterium | reverse complement strand
TTCTGGCTGCTGCACAAGAAAACGCCGGAGCTGGCGGCAGAAGCCTTCGCCGTCGTCCGCGAGTTGCCCCACGGCGCGGAGTTGCACGCGCTGGCCCGCGTCCTGGCGGCGGCGCAGCCGGCGGCGGACTTCCCCGCCCTCGTCGCGCTGGCCGAAAGCGACGTGTGGGCCGCGCTGCCGCCGTCCGCGCCTACCGGCCTGCTCTATCCTGAAGTGGTCGCGGCGGCGCATCACCTGCGGCGGGCCGCGCTCGAAGCGCAGACCGTGCGGCGCAGCGTCTCGCGGGCGGCGCGCTCGCACGCGCTCAACCGCGCCCTGGGCGAAATCGAAGCGGTTTTGACCGCCGGCGACGCCCTGCCGGAAGTCGTCCGCGACCTCTGCCACGAGATCGCCGAGCGCTGGCGCGATGCCTGCGTCGCCGTCGCCGGAGAGGTGGGGCATGTCGAAATCGCCGGGCCGGTGCGCAATCCCTACACGCTCAACGACCCCGTCATCGGCGCGGGTTTTGTGGGCCGCGAGGAGATTCTGCGCCGGTTGGAGGAACTCTGGGCCACCAGCGACGCGCCCGCCTCGGTGGTGCTCTACGGCCACCGGCGGATGGGCAAGACGTCCATCCTGCGCAACCTGGCCGGGCATCTGGGCGCGGGCGTCCATCCGGCCTACCTCAACCTGCAAATCCTGGGCGACGCGGCCGGTGGCGCGGGCGACGTGCTGCTCGCCGTCGCCGACACCGTTGCACGCGCCCTCAAAGGGGCCGGAATCTCCCCACCGCCGGTGGAGGCGGACGCTCTCGCCGCGCAGCCCTATCGCGCCTTCGAGCACTTCCTGCGCGCCACGCGCGCGGCCCTGGAGGAAGATCGCCTCATCATCGCGCTGGACGAGTTCGAGGAATTAGAAGGCTGGATCGCCGCCGGGCGTGTCCCCCGCGACTTCCTCAAGGTGCTGCGGAGCTACGTCCAACTCGACCCGCACATAGCCATTGCCTTCGCCGGGCTGCACACGCTGGAAGAGATGAGCGGCGACTACTTCGAGCCGTTCTTCGCCAGCATCATACCTATCCGCGTGGCGTTCCTCAGCCGCGCGGCCACGTTCCAACTGCTGGCGAATCCGCCCGGCGAGGACTTCCCGCTGGACTACACGCCAGAGGCGTTAGAGCGGGTGCAGGACGTGACCGGCGGGCAGCCGTTCCTGGTGCAGCTCATCGGCCACCGGCTGGTGACCCGCTTCAACGACCTGACCTACGAGCAGGGGCAGCCGCCGGCGGCACAGTTCACGGCGGCGGATGTGGCGGCGGTGGTGGATGATCCGGAATTTTACTCGTTGGGGCGGTACTACTTCACCGGCGTGTGGGGCCAGGCGGCGCAGGGCGCGGACGGGCAGCACGCCGTCCTCACCGCGCTCGCGCCGCGCGCCGAGGGGCTATCGCTGCCCGACCTCCAGGCCGCGACCGGGCTGGCGGAACCCGCGCTCCACGCTGCGCTCGAGGCCCTGCGCCGCCACGACGTCGTCGCCGCGCAGGAGGATCGCTGGCGCTTCACCGCGCCGCTGTTCCGGCGCTGGGTAAGTGAGCACAGCGTAACTGTTCAGGGATAAGTAATAATTGACTCACCTGAAAGAACCCTAAAAAATCCGATTTTTTAGAACTTGATACGAGATGTAGATTTTCCGCGTGCGAGTTTCATATATGTAGTAGGTCGCGTTTGGAAAAATCGGATTTTTGGACTTTTTCAGGGGACTCATCATTCTGTTGTTGCTGAATGGAGGAAAAAAGATGCAAGGATTAGAGCGTATTATAGTGGATCCAGAGATTCTACGCGGCAAGCCGGTGGTCAAGGGGACACGGTTAGCGGTGAGTTTCATTGTAGACTTACTGGCTCAAGGTTGGACAGAGTCGGAAATTTTGGCAAATTATCCCGGCCTGGTTCGGGAAGATATTCACGCTTGCTTGAAGTATGCCAGTCAGCTTCTGCAAGCAGAGCAGGTTTACCCCTTTGCGTTGGCCGGGGCGGCTTGATGCGTCTCCTGGCCGACGAGAATTTCCCTGGCCTGGCGGTTGATGCCTTGCGCAAACGAAATCATGATGTGGCCTGGGTGCGTGAGGATGCTCCTGGAAGTCAAGATACCGAGGTGCTTAAGCGCGCGCAAGTTGAGGAGCGCATCCTGATTACATTTGACAAGGATTTCGGAGAACTGGCTTTCCGGTGGGCCTTGCCAGCTTCAAGCGGGATCGTGTTGTTCAGGATTTCTGTCCCTTCTGCCCGGCACGTAGCGCGCGCTGCGGTGGCTGCTTTAGAGAGCCGTGACAATTGGGCGGGTCATTTCGCCGTTATCGAAGATCACCGTATCCGGCTCCTGCCGTTGCCCAAAAAACTATAACGCCACTTTGCGTGTGCGTGGTTCAAACACCAGTTTTTGAATTTGCCGCCGCGTAGCTGGCAAAAATCCATCTCCCTTACCAAACATACTGATTTTGAGTAAGGTGTTGCGCGTTACGCGAAAAACCGGTGTTGAATTTCTTCGATTAAAGCGGGGAGATTCGGGGCAGTGAAACTGAGATGCGGTGCGGGGATTCGATGGTGCTTGATGTCCGGTGGAACGTGTTGA
>SLSP01000479.1 GCA_007130345.1 Thermoflexales bacterium | reverse complement strand
TGGTCAGCAACAGTGTCACACTTCAGTTTTGTGAACCGAGGCTTGGAGTTCCCCGTCTCGGGGACGTGGGGCGTAGGTCGGATTGCCAATCCGACTCACGATAAGCAGTTAGCCGTTCCCATAGTACTTTTTTCCTATTGATAGAATCCGGTAAGAATACTATAATAGGGTTAGCTTTTGGTAAGGATGCCGCCCTGTCCAAAGCGTTTAGTTACCCTCCTTTCGCAGAAACACGCCCCGATTGTGGGGCGTGTTTCTATTGGGGCCTGTGTTGGCGAGTCGGCTACGCCACGATCAGACGCCGACATCCGCCGCAGTAGGCCTCTTCCCCACGATGCACTTTGCGCTCGGTGGGCTTCATCACGCCCACACCGCACATGCTGCACGTATCCCCATGGAGTTGCGCTACGGGGATGCCCCCGGTGCGGCTTTTGAGATAGCGGTATGATTCCAGCACGGTGGGCGGAAGGCCCTCTTCCAACGCTTGCATTTCCTGCAACAGCGCGCGCTCCTCGGTCTTGAGTTGCGCGCGCTCGGCTTGCAGGGTCTCGTTTTGCGCTTGGTGGTCGGCCAGCGTTGTTTCTTCTTGAGCTTGGGCCGCCTCCAGGGCGGCGTCCGCTTCCTCGCGGGTCAGCATCGCGTCCAGGAGGTCATCTTCAAGCACGCTCTTGCGGCGTTTGAGGGCTTTGGATTCCGCCTGGAGGTCTTGCAGTTCGCGGGGATTGGTGATAGCGCCGCCGTAGAGCTTGGTCTGTGTGTCCTTGAGCTTGGTCTCCACCCTGTCCAACTCGAATTCCAGCGATTTTTGCGCTTGCCGCGCCGCTTTGGCTTCGGCCTGATGCTGTTCGAGGGCTTGCCGCGCGCGCTCCAGGGTGCTTTGATCGGCCAGGGTCTCCGCGATGGCGGTGAGTCGCGCGTGAATCTTCTGCAAGGCGTGGTCAATGTCTTGATAGCGAAGCAGGGCTGTGGGCCACTCCATAATCGCCTCCTTATGTGTTGCGTTGCGGGATGAGCTTGTGCCGGATGCCCAGTATGAGCATCCCGCCAAAAAAGAGCACCAGGGCAAAGACTTGCGCGGCGGCGAGGCGGCCCATCATCCACGCATCGGGGCGCAGGAATTCGGTGAAGAAGCGGATAACGGCGTAGCCGATGAGGTAGCCGATGAGGACATCGCCGGCTTTGAGCTTATGGCGGTAGCGCGTGCTGATCCAGATCAGCAGCAGGCAGAGGCCAAACGCCGCCAACGACTCATAGAGGAAGGTGGGATGGAAGAGGGTGTCGGGCGGGTAGGCCGCCATATCGCTATAAGGCATGATGCGATGCTCGCGGAGGATGCGCAGGCCCCAGGGCAGTGTGGTGGGCGGGCCATATAGCTCCATATTGATGAAGTTGCCCCAGCGGCCGATAGATTGCCCGATAGCCATCCCCGGCGCGGCATAATCGAGCCACTCCAGCGGCGGGAGACGCGCGATCAGGGTGTACAGCAGCACGCCCAACGCGCCGCCGATGATGGCCCCGTAGACGCCCAGGCCGCCTTCCCAAAGGTAGAAAATCTCCAGCGGATTTTCTCTGTAGAAGCTCCAGCCGCGCATCCCGACGCTCGGTTCGGAGATGACGTGGTAGATGCGCGAGCCGATAACGCCGAAGGCGACGGCCAGCAGGAGCATATCCCAGATGTGCCCGGAGGCGCGTTCTGGGTCGTCATGTTCGCGGCGCGCGAGATAGGCGGCCACATTCGCTCCCAAAATGATGCCGATGACAATGAGCAGGCCATACCAATGCACGGCCAGCGGGCCAATTCTGACCAGAATGGGATCGACAGGTGGTGTCATAGCATATCCTCCGTGAACTTGAGCCAGGCTTTACGTCCAGCCGAACTTTTCATTGAGCAACGCGCGCACATCGTCGAAGTAGCCTTCCAGCAGCGGATAGGCCATCGCGACGACGCCCGCGCCAAAGAGCGCGCCGGTAATGGCCCGCATCAGGGGGATGGTCTCGAAAGGGGTCTCATGGACGCTCGGCAGCAGTGTGGAGACGACGAAGGAGAGCCATTGCACGCCGCCATCCAGCAGCATCGGTATCACGCCGAAGACGAAGTAGAGCCATAACGGTAACGCCTCAAGTTTTCTGCGCCGCCGCAGTCCGCCGTATACCAGCCCGGCGAAGAAGAGCGCGCCATAGATGGCGATATCGCGCTGGCAGAGGGCCATCTTGTACCCGGCTTCGGCGGATCCCGTCCAGGCCCGGTACACGTTAAACTCCACAATGGAGAGGGTCTCTGTCAGCGGTTGATATAAGCCCTCGCCAAAGAGGAACCAGGAGCGGAAGGGGGATTGGTGGCAGAATGGTCTGTAGAAGGCGTACAGCAAGTTCCCTATTGAGGAGAGGCCCGCGTACATAAAGATCGGCGCGACGATGGCCCCGCCTACGAAGAGGCCCGCCAGCGCGTTGAGAACGGCCAGCCAATGCTTGGAGAGCCAGAAGACGCCTCGGTTGAGGCATCTGATCAGCGCGCGTTGCCCCGGCGGAGTTTCTGAGGGCGGCGCGCAGCGGCGTGGTCGTCCTCGGAAGTTGTCGGCTGAGCAGGTGGAGGTGCTGCTGGGGGTTGT
>SLSP01000037.1 GCA_007130345.1 Thermoflexales bacterium | reverse complement strand
TGACGCTCTACTGGCAGACGGACGCGCCCCTCGACGCGCGCTACAAGGTCTTCGCGCAACTCCTGGGCGAGGTCTACAACGCGGATCAGGACAACTTCCTCTGGGGGCAGCAGGACAACGAACCGGGCGGGGGGCAGGCCCTCACCACGCTCTGGACACCGGGCGCGATCATCGCTGACAGCTATCGCATCCCCGTGGCCGAAAACGCGCCGCCGGGCGCGACTTCGGTTTCCGGCAGGTCGTAGCCGAGCAGCCGGATGTGTTCGCCCAGACGGTAGCCGGTGGGATAGGCGATTTCGGCAGCATCAAGCGCGACCCCGGCGGCCTGCCGTACCAGCGTGATATGGCCCACCGTCAGCGCGGGCGATCCCGGAACCCGCACTTGCACGGCGTAGCGTCCGCCGGGCAGGTCGGGCGTCAACGGGAGATCGATCTGCTGCCGCGTGATGCCGTCTGTTGTGGGCGGTGTGCTGCTGACCTCGAGGGTGAGCGGGCCTTCAAGCCGCGCGGTGGCGGTGATGGGCGCGGGCGCGTCCCAGTACAGGCCGAGGCGCAGCGTGTCGCCGGTGCGGTAGCGCGGCAACGGGACGTCCGCGCCGAGCAGGGCGTAGCCGCCGAGGGTGCGCTCCACGTTGCGCGGCGGCTCGAAGCCGGGGGCCAGCGCGTGCAGCGTGGCTTGGCACGCCTCGGTGCGCGCGTAGAGCGCGAGCGCGTTCTCGCCAGACACCCACTCGCGCTGCGCGATGGCCCGCTCCGCCAGCCAGCGCGGGAGGTGCTGCTGCGGATCGGTGCGCAGGGCTTCCGGCGTGGTCACGACCCAGACGCCCTCGGCCTCGGCCCAGATGGGCGCCAGCAGCACGTCGACGGACGCGGCATCCAGCGGCACGGTATAGCCCACGTCCCGCCGCTCGCCGGGATAGTGCGCCACGAAGATGGGCCAATCCCGATCCACGTAGAGCAGCACCGCGTCCTGGGGATGGCGGTGCGCCTCCAGCACCCGCGCGATGGTGAGATAGTCATCGCTGGCGGCGCGGCCCGGATAGAAGGAGCGCAGGCCGATGAGGGCGGGCATCACGGCCAGCGCCACCGCCGCATAGCCGAGCCAGCGTTGACGACGCATCAGCGCGTCACATGCCCAGGCCAGCAGCGCGTAGAAGCAGCCCGCCAGCGGCAGGAGGTAGCGCGGCACCAGCGGACGCGAGAAGTAGAAGCGCAGCACCGGCAGCGAGATCGCGTAGACCACGGCGGCGGGCAGGATCAGGCCGGAAAGCAGCATCACCAGCGCGCCCGTCTGCACCGGGGGGCGGCGGAAGGGCTTGAGCGCGATCAGCCCTGCCACCAGCGCCGCGAAGGCCGCCATCACCCAGGGGAGCGTGGTGTCCAGATTGAGCGGCGAGCCGATGGTCAGCATCGTCGTGTAGAGCTGGACGAAGAACGCCGGCGAGAAATCGGCATCGCTGCTCCAACTGTGCATCCGGGGCAGGGCGTAGGCCACCCACGGCGCGAAGAGGACGCCCACGGCAATCTGGGCCGACAGCCAGCGGTGAAGCAGAGCGCGGGGACGCTCCGCCTGCCACCAGGCCACGACAAAGCCGACGTTCGCCACCAGCGGCACGGTAACGGTGAGATAGAGCGAGAAGAGGCATCCGAAGGTCGTGGTCACGTAGGCCAGCCAGGGCCGCCATCCGCCGCGTCGCCAGAGCCACACAGCGGCCCAGAGCGCGCCGGTCGCCAGAGTCGCGGCGAGGGCGTACATCCGAATCTCCTGCGCCCAGATGATGGCGAAGCGTGAGAGCGCGGTGAAGAGCGCGGCCAGCATCCCCACCCGCTCCCCGCCGAGGGCTTTGCCCAGGCGGTACATCAGCGGCACCATCAGCAGGCCGATGAGTACCGAGAGATAGCGCATCACGAACGCGCCGGTGTTGAAAGCGCCCTCACCGGCTGCCAGCCACCAGAACCGTTGAAGGATGTAGTGCAGCGGCGGATGGACGTCGCCCCCCGTCCAGCGGATGGCTTCGAGCAGCGGCATCCGCGCCAGCCACACGCCGATGCCCTCGTCCCACCACAGGCTGCGGTCGGCCAAGCTCGTCACGCGCAGGGCAAAGGCCAGGCCCAGGATAAAGACGAGGCGCGAGCGATGCCGGATCAAGATAGGGTTCGTTTTCATCCGGGACGTGCCATCACACGCGGCGCTTGATGACGGCCTGACAGTAGTATCGTCCGTCGTGGCTGACCCCGCCCTGCGGTTCCCATCCCTGATAGATGGCCTCTTTCACCGCTTTGACCAACCCGTCTTTTGTGGTGCGGCGAATCAGTTGATAATCAATGATCGTCCCACTGCGTTGCTGTATGGCCATACTTCTCTCTCCCGCGCGGAAAACGTGGGGAACACACGAATGTCCCCACAGGTAAACGTACTGTAGTATGCCCGAACTTACGCAGAAATGCAAGGGGCGCGTTTCACGCGGGGCGGCCTAGCGGGTGCATTTAACTTTGGGGGCAAAAGAGAGATAATAAGCTGAAAAACACTACTCCGAGGTGAACGATGAGCAAGAAGACAATGACACAAGAATTAGCGAAGGCGAAATTGATAAAGGAAGCTGAGGCAGAG
>SLSP01000507.1 GCA_007130345.1 Thermoflexales bacterium | reverse complement strand
CTGAAGCCGCTGTTGGAGGAGAAGGCCAGCCGCCGCGCCGCCCTGGTGCGCGAGTTGGAAGCCTATCAGCCGGAGGAGGCCTGGGGTACATTGGACGGCCTCGCGGACTTTGCCGGGCCGATCTTTCTGTTCTTCGGGCGCGACGATCCCCGGCAAAAGGGCTACGATGTCGCGGTGGCGGCCATCCGCCGGGTGCCACCGGGGCAGGCCAAATACGTCTTCACGCCCATTCCCGGCAACGAGGGGCTGGCCGGTCTCGAATTCCTCAAGGCCCTGGCCGAGGAGCGGCCCGGCGAGGTGAAGGTCTTCCCCTTCCGCATGGCGCGCGGTTATATGGAATTACTGCGCGGAAGCTCGTTCCTGGCGATGTGCTCGCTCTACGAGCCGTTTGGGGGCGCGACGGAGGGGTACGCGGCGGGCACGCCAGTGGTGGCGCGCGCTACGGGCGGCCTCATCCAGCAAGTCGCGCCGTATCCCGGCGGGACGATGGGCCGCGCTGTGCGCCAACGCGCCGACCGCTTCCACGGGCGCGAGGCCGCGCCCACCGGCATCCTCTTCCGCGAGCCGGATCTGGCGTGGGATGAGGTGGTCGCCGGGTGGCGGCACATCGTGGATTGCGGCTACAGCGAGGCCGGCGCGGAGGACGCGGAGGGTGCGGAGGGCGCGGAGGACGTGGAGAGCGACCGCGTGGCGCAGCGGCTAGGCACGCCGCTCTTCGACGCGCTGGTGCGCGAGGCGGCCTGGGCCTTCGAGGACGCCATCGAGGTGTACACCCACGATAGCGTGGGTTACGCGCAGATGATCGCTGCCGGATTTGCGATGCTGCGCCGCTTCTCCTGGGATCGGGCTGCGCGCGAGTATCAACGCCTCTATGACCAAATCGCGCGTTGAGCGACTCAATATAACACAACACAGCACAAGGCCCTGGAATTTCCAGGGCCTTGCGTTGTTAGCAACCGTTGCTTTTGGCGGTTTGTGGTATACTAACGGTGTGACATGCCGGAGGTGGGAGTCGAACCCACACGGGGGTTGCCCGAACGAGTTTGAGTCGTTTGCGTCTGCCGATTCCGCCACTCCGGCGTACTCATAGTATAGCCGGTTTTCCGGGAACGTCAAGTTGATTTTGAGCAAAATGAGGCGTTATGGCATCGACAGCCACAGCTAATTGGGATGAATCCGCGCTGGTGGAAGCTGCCCAGCGTGGCAATTTGGACGCTTTCAACGAGTTGATCCTGCATTATCAGGCTCAGGTCTACAACCTGGCCTATTCAATGTTGCGCGATCCCGCCGCCGCCGATGACGCGACGCAGGAAGCGTTCATCTCCGCCTACCGGGGGCTGGACAAGTTTCGGGGCGGGTCGTTCAAGTCGTGGATTCTGCGCATCGTCTCCAACGCTTGCTACGACGAATTCCGCCGCCGCAAGCGCCGTCCCGCCGTCTCGTGGGACGACTTCGGCGATCTGGAAGAGGAGGCGAATCCGCATCTCATCGACGAAGGCCCGCGTCCAGAGGAGAAGATGCAGCAAGAGGAGTTGGCGGCGTTGTTAGAGCGCACCATCGCCCGGCTCCCCCAGGGGCAGCAGCAGGTGCTTATCCTGGTGGATCGGTTAGGTTGTTCCTATGAGGAGGCCGCGGAAACGTTGGGAATCAAGTTGGGCACGGTGAAATCACGTCTGGCGCGGGCGCGCGGCAAGCTACGAAAGCTGCTTCAGGCCGAGGGAGGGGAACTTTTACCGCCTCGTTATCGTCTTAAAGATAGCCCGTAGCTATGGAGGTGAGTGGAGGTGAACCAATGACCCGGAAAGTGTGGCGTGATAAAGAGATTTCGGCTTATGTGGATGGCCGGTTAGCGTTGGATAAGCGACAGAGATTGGAGGCGGCGATGGCTCAGTCCCCGGCCCTGCGCGCGCGCGTGACCGCGATGCAGCAGATGGTGGCGCTGGTCAAAGCCCCCGCGCTCCGCGATCCGCCGCGCAATTATCTGCTGACCCCCGCGATGGTGGCGGAGCCAAAGCCCGCGCGTCCCGCGCCGCGGCCGGTGGCGCGGCCCCTGTGGGTGATGCGGCTGACGACAGCGATTACGGCGGCGGCGTTTGTGCTGTCCCTGGGCTTGAATTTGCTCGGCGGCCTGGGGATGGCCCGCCCGGCGATGTATACGGCTTCCGATGAGCATGGCGTCGTTATGTTTGATATGCGGGCGATGGATGACGAGGCCCTGCCGGTGATCCCGGAGGCTGTGGTGGAGGATGACGTACCGGTGCCAGAGATGGGCATCCCGCCAGATGCCGACCCCTTGACGGAGCCTCTGCCCGCCGACGAGGTGGAGTTCGCTCTGCTGGAGGACGACGCCCCGCCCACAGACGATGATATGGCGGCGATGGCCGGGGATGTGGAGGACGGCATCACGCCGCCGGAGGCCCTCGCGCCGCCGGCCGCGCCTGAACCGCCCACAGAGGCCCCTCCGCCAGAGGCCATGTTCCCCCCGCGATGGGTCACTTTCGCGCTCGGACTTCTGACCCTGGCGCTGGGTGGGGTAACATTCAGGCTCTCGCGGCAGACTTGACGCAGTACACGCGCAAAACATCGGGAGGCGCTAGCGCCTCCCGATGTTTT
>SLSP01000455.1 GCA_007130345.1 Thermoflexales bacterium | reverse complement strand
GCTGTGGAAGATGGCGTAGATGTAGGCCAGGAGGTCTTCGGGGCCAAAGCTGGAAGCCGGTTGCTGGATGCTGGCAGACTGGATAGGCGTGAAGGGCAGGCCGAGCTTTTCCTCAACGGCCTGAACGAATTGGGGCGCGAGGTTGGGGACGCGGTTCCCGTGGTCGGGGTCGGCGGGCCAGGGAGCTATATCCGCGTTGTCTAGCAACAATATCGCATCCCCGTTGGGGTACAAATACAGAGGAAAAGTTACCTGAGAGACATGATGACTGGTCAAGACATTCATATCGTTGAGTATTTGTGTGATCAAAACGTGGCGAAAAGGATCACCTACAACTTGGCGCATCGTCAAAAGCGCGAGATTTGTGTGTTTCAGATGGCGCATTATGTCTTGTCTTGGACGATCAATTAAATCGTCCGAATAATAGATTGCACGTATGTCAAAGGGGCGATATAAAATTGTTCTCAAGGGTGTTTCCCAATTGGCTTGCTGAAGAAGATTCGCACGAGCTTTTGACAATGACCACGTCCCATTATCGTTCAAACCAAAGCGAGTTCGGATCTGTTCGTCGGAATACGTTGCTTGACGAAGCATTGCAATTCTGTGTTGCAATCTGTCCCGATCAAAATCGATTACAAAGTCATCCCGATGTGTCTTAATACCGCTGGATCCCACAGGAAAAATCTCATCCGCTTTCCAACCCTGGTCATATTCCTCTTGGAGGTCAAAATCCTTCGGCACGAAGAAATAATGCGGCGCAACAGGGTCTAATTTCTCCCAGGGCAGCGTCTCCACGTCGTATTCGCCCAATGCGCGATACTTGACCTCGCGCTCGCCCCACAAGTCTGCGTGATATACCGTTGCCAGGCCCTCACCCACGCCGGTCTTGACCATCAGCGCGATGGCGACGCCCTGCCGGATGTCGAAGACGTTCTCATCCTTTCCGCCATCGGGCGCAGTTTCGCCGATCAAGGCGTTGCCGTGCAAGTCCAGGATGTAGATTTCGTCGAACCCCTTGAGCAACTCCTCCCGCATCCCCCGATGAATCAGGCCGGAGAGGTAGCTGTGGTTAGTGATAAAGCCCAGGATGCCGTGCCCGGTGCGCTCCACGCGGTCGTGGGCGAAGCGGATGAACTTGATGTAGTCATCGGAAAGGGGCTGGATGTTACGCTCAGAACGCACAGCGGTCTTGTAGCAAGCCATCAGATCGTTGATGTAATCGCTCTGATTACTGGAACTCACCGCATACGGCGGATTCCCCATCACCACCATAATCGGATACTCGCGCTTGACGTGATTGGCCTGCTGCGCCTCCTCGGTCACGATCTTCAGCGGCCCAAACAACCCGGCAAGCTCCGCGCTCACCTCATCCAACGCATTCGTCAGATAAACGCCCAGGCGCTCGTCACTGCCAAAGTCATAAGCCCAGGCCGCGTGCTGCGCTTCCGGCAGATCGTGGCCCGCCAACTGGAACGCCAGCTTGAAGTGCGCCACCGCGTAGGGTGCCATCAGCAACTCGAAGCCGAAGATGCGCGGCAGCAGATGCTCGCGCACGTAACCTGACCACATCCCGGCGTTGTCGCGCGCCATATACTGCTGGCGGATCAGGTCAACCACCGCATAGGGAAATGTCCCCGTGCCGGTAGCCGGATCGAGAATCAGCACTTGGGGCAGCGTCCTATCGCCGACCTGCACGGTGCGCGTATCGCCCAGGCCGGTCAGCCCAAACTGTGATCGCAACAGCGCGTCCACCGAGCGGACGATGAAAGAAACAACGGGCGTGGGCGTGTAGTACACGCCGCGCCGCTCGCGCAGGGCCGGGTCGTAGGCCGCCAGGAAGGTCTCGTAGAAGTGGACGGTGGGGTCGTCTTGGCGCGTGCGCTTGCCGAAGTCGGCCAGAATCGCGCCCATATCGGCGTGGGCCAGCAGTTGCACCAGGTCTTCGACGAATCCGGCATAGGGTTCGTCGTCCAACTTGGGGCCGGTGATCTGGTAGAAGAACTCGCGCAAGAAGGGGTTGGTCTTGGGGATGAGGTCTTGCGCAGCGCGGCGGTCAAAACCCCCTCCCCGGCCCTCCCCCGACTCAGGGGAGGGAGATAGCATCACCCGCGCCGAGAAGAGGCCGTAGGCCAGGGTTTGCGCGAACATATCCGCGAACTGCCCCACGTTCTCCGGCTTGTCGAGGTCGGCAATCAGCACCTCGGCGAAGGCCCCGCGCCAGCCGCGCAGCGTGTCGGAGGCTTGCCCGCCCTCGAAGGCCGCGACGATAATCTCGCGGATCAGGTGGGCAAGGCGGGCCATCCGCTCGGCCAGCTCGCGGGGTGTGGCGAGCGGCTCCGGCGCGTGGGCCAGGAAGTCGGCCAGGAGCGCCTGCACTTCGGCCTCGCCATCGCGCTCGTCGCGGAGCTTGCGACCATCCCACCGGCCCAGGCGGGCCGCGCCGCGCAGGTCGCCCTCCACGTACCAGCGGAATTCCAGGTAATCGGTGAGGATCAGATTATCGAGGGCTGCGCGGTAGCGCGTAAGCTGCGCGGAGCGCTCGACGGTATCCAGCGCGCTGCCCACGTCCTTCGCCTCGACGTGCCCGACGAGCAGGCGGTCGCGCAGCACGGCCAGATCGGGCGC
>SLSP01000473.1 GCA_007130345.1 Thermoflexales bacterium | reverse complement strand
GGGGCGATCAGCGACACTGAATCATCCAGCGGTAACTCAGCACGCTGATAACCGGCACTGCCGAGTAACACAAGACGTTGAAAACCGTTCTGGATCATGGTGTCAGGGTTTCTTCGTCGGTATCCTGCGTCTCCCCTGACCCGTTGAAACTGTCATCGTCAACCTCACTGTTGAGCGCCAAGAAGTGATCCAGATAGCGGTGTGCCGCTGGGAGCAATTGCCAGCGACCGCCCTCAGCACGGGCAAAGCCGTAGCGGCTGGCTGTCTTTTCCAGAAGCGTAAGCATAGTTTCCACGTCCAGTCCCTCGGTGATCAATAGATCTTGGTGTTGCTCAAACACCGTGTTGAGCAGGGAACGATCAATCACCCAGTCATTAAAGCGCCCCAGTGGTTTACCCCCATTGGCTTGGGCATCAAAGATCACCATAAACAACAAGGCCAGTTGGTGGGTGGATTTGTTGACATTGCTGCTGGACTCCTCGCTGTGAAACCAGGCAAAACCACGCCTGTCGATACGCAGATCATAGCCCAGTGCCGTGAACAGCTCACGGTAGGCTGTCTCCTGTTGCTCCAGTTCCAGCCACAGCACGGGTTCAGACTCTCGGTTGAGGTGTTTACCATTATTGAACCAGCGAAACAGTTCGGACAATCGAGGCAGTTTATCCAATGCCAGTGGGGGGCTGCTCATGGCTGTGGCTCCAAGCGGTGGGGATAGTAGTGTACCCGATGGTGTTGAAGCGCAGTGGTGGTGTGTTGTGCCTGTAAACAGGCTTGCCAGTCGGGTTCGCGCACTACATCGTGGTAGAGCCGCAGCAGTACTGGGTCGGGCAAGAGGGGATAGTGCTGTTGTAACCACACCATCAAATTGGGCACCGGTAGATCAGCGCGCAGCTTGTGGCGCAGGGCGGCCTCGTCTACCCAAGCCGACAGCTCTGGCGGATCACCCGGCAATTCCTCGGGAAAAACCTCTATTTTAGGCGTAAAGTTACGCGCCTCGGCCATCAGCGTGCGAATCTCGTCCCCAGCGCCCACACGCCGTCCGCGCTCCACACGCCAGCGGGGTAGATCGGTGTCAGCTTGACGAGCACGCAGACTGTTATACAAGCCGCGCTTGCGTACCCGCCCCAACAGGCGGCTGATGGCTGCCGATAACTCATTGTGTAGCCGAATCTCTCCGCGCAGTGGCAGTAGGGTATCGGCACACTGCTGCGCCACCACCCGACCAAATCGGCGCAGCTCCTTGGCTTGGTAAGCAACATGGCGCAGTTGCTGGCGATGGGTATAGAGTCCACCTTGCACAGAAAGCGCATCAGTGGCCGCATCCAGAGTCCGCTCTGCATCCTCCAGATAGCGATAGAATGTTCCTGCCGGACCGCTGTCCATGATCTCGTTGATCGGCTCCACGTACTGATCATAAGCGTCCAGTACAATCTGATAACGCCGTGCGATGGGCATCGCCGCATCGTTGGCTTTGGCCTGTTCAGCTAGCCCTAGAATGGCGTGGCGATCCTGATCCATCTGCTGGGTGATCTGGCGAAATAGCTCGGATAAACGGGTCGCGCCACGGCGCATCTGATCGTGATCCCTTGCCTGTAGGCCATCAGCCAACTGGGCTGTCGCTTGGCAGATGGCATCCACTCGGGCTTTCAACACCGAAGAAAGTCCCAGCTCATGTTCGTGGGTCAGCCCACGCACAAAATCCTGCACTAAAGGATTAAGTTGCAGGTGACTGGTACGGCTCATCAACTGCAACAGATCCACTTTGCGCAGCGTGCGCAGGATGGCGGCCACCGCTTCACTGTCCAACTCGGGGTGGTGCTTACTGATCAGCCTCAACACCTGCTGCTCTTCAAAGGCCGGCAGATCCAGCGAGGCGCGAGCCAGTGCCGTGATGATTTCCCAGTGCTTGTTCAGATGGTGGATCAGGTTTTTCGGGTTAGTCATATCCAATACTGCGGACAGTTTTGAATGAGATCCTGTTGAGAGGGTAGCGGCACGGATCAATGACATTAATTGATACTCACCCCGGTTTTGCTCACCTCAGTGAGACCGCTAAGGCTGCATTTGTGCGCTCACGCACTCAACCCTTGCTTGAGGGGGTACGTCTAGTCCGTCGAGACCCATGATCGTAGCTATGCTTAGGACATTTCCAATGCCTGTTCAATCTGTTGCAGCAATTCAGTATGGCTCACCGGCTTGGTTAAATACGCTTGGATACCGAGTGTCTCAGCGGCTTGGACGTGTTCAGGTGTACCGCGTGCGGTGATAACGATAATCGGTAGCTTATGGGTGAGCGCCTGTCCCCGTAGCCGCTTGATTAATTCCAAGCCATCCATATTAGGCATTTCTAAATCAATCAGTGCAATATCAGGAGTTTGTCGCTGAATAGCGGCTAAGGCTTCGTACCCATCGCTGGCGGTACTGACCGTTAAATCAGCTCCCTCAAGCACTTGGCCTAGCGAACGCAACACACTGCGAGAATCGTCAACCAGCAATACTTGGGTGCCACGGGGTAGGGCAGGGGTGGGGCTGTGATAGCTCTGACCGAGCAAGGCCGTCATATCGACTACCGGAATCAATGGCTCATTGCTCAGTTGGCTGATGCCTATCAAGCCCGGACTTTTCGG
>SLSP01000276.1 GCA_007130345.1 Thermoflexales bacterium | reverse complement strand
TCTCCTTTCGTTAGACACAACAATTTTAAATGGGGGTGTGTTTCAAATGCGGTAGACTTAAGGCTAATGCGTGATGCGTAATCCGTGATGCGTAATCCGTAAATTACGCATCATGGCTCATACGCGCGGAAGGTTAAGGAATGGAGAAAACTACCAGTGACACGTTTGGTACGGTCAGGGGAAAGAAGCTATTGTACTCTAACTATACTGGAAAATCGGGAGCCGCGCAAGAGTCAATCGCGCAACCTCACGGGCAAGTAGACGATGTGGCGGTCGCGGAAGTCGTCTGTCCCGTCCAGCGGATTCGTGCGATTGCGAAGTTCATCGCCGTCGTTTACGCCGCCCAGGTCGGTATCCACGTTCGTGGGGTCGGTGACGTAATGGCCCGTGACCTCGGCGCCGTCGCTGAGGCCGTCACCATCGGTATCCCAGTTGTGCGGATCGCTGCCGTGAAGGTACTCCTCCAGGTTAGTGAGGCCGTCATTGTCGGGATCGTCGTGGGCGTCGTGGACGGCGGGATTCAGGCCGTACAGGATTTCCCAACTGTCGGGCATCCCGTCACTGTCGCTGTCGATGGGGTTGGGCGCGATGGCGTAGGTCTGCTGCCAGGTCAACGCGAACGCCTCGCCTGCCGCCGTCTGCCCGGTGGCTTGGAGAGCGAGGTGGTACTCCCCAGGCTGCCGCGCGCGGGTGTACATCCCGCCGTAAACGCCATTTCCGGCCACGCCATCGCGGTGCTGGCCGTCATCGTGGAGCACCTGGGTATGGCGGATGTCGCCGGGGCCACGAATGCGGAGCGTGACGCGGGCGTGGGGGATGGGACGGGCGTCGGTCAGACTCGCCAGCAGCAGTAGGGGATCGCCCACCCGGTATTCCATACCATACACCAGCACGTCAAGCGTCGGCGCGAGGGGGAGCGCGGTGGCGGCGGTCGCATCCGCGGCGCGGCGGATAACACCGGGCGCGCTGACGGCGTCTTCGTGGACGCGCACCGTGAGGGCGGCGCGGTCTCCGGGCGGGATGGGGAGCAGCACGTCGAGGACGTAGCGCGCGCCGATGCTGCGCGCGGTCAACACCTCGCCGGCGACTCCGGCGACGCGCACCTCGAAGGCAGCGGGGCCGAGTCCCAGGAGCGGGGACCCGTCGCTGCGCCGCGCGTCCAGCTCGAGGCGGGTCTTGGCCGTGTCCGCGTCGGGCGCGACCCAGAGCGGGGCCGCCGTCGAGGGCGCGATCAGCGTCAGTCGCACGCCGAGGGGCGGGAGTTGGGCCAGGCCGTAGCCCCACACGTTGTCCTTTCCTGGCGCGCCCCGGTCGCTGGCGAAGCGGGCCAGTTCTGCCGTCAGCCCGGCGGGATCGAGCGCGGCGTTATCGGGCAAGCCGAGCAGCAGGGCCGCCATCCCCGCGACGTGAGGCGTGGCGGCGGAGGTGCCGAGGAAGCCGTAGGCGTCGTACCCTGGGGCCGTCACCCCGACGTGGGCATAGCTGACGAGGTCGGGTTTGATGCGCCCATCGGCGGTGGGGCCGCGCGAGCTATACTCTGCCAGCACGTCCAGGCCGAGGCGCGCCGCGCCCACCGTCAACACGTCCGGCGAGTCCGCTGGCGGGGTCAGGCTGCCCTCGGCAACCTGCGCGCTTTCCAGCGGATAGCGTCCGCCGCTGACGAAGAGCGTGAATTGCGGGGCCGAGGGCGCGACACGCTCGTGGCGGATGCGGAGGGTGTAGCGGGCGGAGGCCGGCGGCGTGAACGCCAGGTTCGCCCGCGCGCTGCTCTGCGGTGGCTGCGCGGTGCGGGCGACTTCGGTTTTGTCTCGTCGTAGAGGTGCAGCGCGAGGCGCGCGTCGGGCGCGTCCCAGTGCAGCGTGAAGCGGATCTCCTGCCCGGCCCGCACCGGCAGGCCGAGCGCGTCAATCGTCTGCCCGTGCCACGTCTCGCCGAACTCGTGCCAGCCGTCGCCGGCGCGGTCGGTGAAGCGCGCGGTGATGTGCTGGCGGGCGTAGTTCCCCGCGCTCTGCACGATGAGCATCCCCTGGGCGCGGGCGGCGGCCAGGTGCGCGTAGATGGCGTCATCGGCCGGGGCCACGTTGAGGGCGGAGAGGGCGGTGGAGACGACGCGCGCGTTCTCGCCCTGGAGGTAATCGAGAGCCGGGCCGAGGTCGCGGCGGAGATCGCTCACCTGGACGAGGTACAGCCGGGCGTCGGGCGCGATGGCGTGGATAATCTCGGCGCAGGCGGAGCCGTGCGCGCTTTCGCCGGGCAGGAGCGTGGCGTGCTGCGTGCCATCGGCGGCAAAGCGGCGCGTCACCAGATCGGCGGGGAGCGCGCCCGCGCGGACAAGCGTATCCCATCCGGCGAAGTCGGTGTCGATGACGGCCACAACGACGCCCGCGCCGGTATGCCCCTGGGCGTGGTACTCGGTGGCTCCGATGGGCGTCAGGGCGTCGGGGCGCGCGGGAACCTCCCGTGGGATGGCAGTGGGCAGTGGAGGGCGGCGTGGCGGGGTGCGGGGGGGGATGTGGGGCAGGACGCGACGGGCGGCGCGGTCGGCGAAGGCCCTCGGCCCGCCCACGAGGCCTGGTGGGGGCGGGCCGGGCTGCCGCATTGTGCCCCACACAATCAGGCCGATCAGGATG
>SLSP01000217.1 GCA_007130345.1 Thermoflexales bacterium | reverse complement strand
GGGTAAATCAGGGCCATCCGGTCGCCGACTTCCATCACCATATACAGATAAAACTGCTCCTGCGAGAAAATCGAGGCCGCGATGGGTTGCAGGCCATAGGTGTCGTACAACGCCTGCGGCGTGACCGGGCTATCGGGCGCGAAGGGGTTGATGTAATGGTAGGCGAATTTGCCCTCGGAGCGCGTGGCGATGTCGCGTAAGACGGTGTCCAGGGTCTCCGGCGCGTCGGCCATCCAGTCGGGCAGCGTGTCCGGCGTGATGTAGACTGTCAGTTGCACCTCGTCGGCCAACGCGGCCAGCACCGCGTCGAGGCTTTGGAAGCCGTAGACGGACTTCTTGATGCTGCTGGTGAAGTTGTATTCGAGGTTCGCCAGCCGCAGCTCAATACCGCCGTCGGGCTGACGCTCCTGCTCCACCAACTCATCCAGGCCGAGGATGACGGTCTGGTCGCCGTACTGAATCAGCACGTTGAAGTAGGCATTGATGACGGAGGACTCGTACCGCCCGGAGACGCCGAAGGGCATCGAGCGGATGCCGTAGACCTGATTGGCCTCCTCTTCCAGTTCGGGGTCGGTGGCGGGATCGACAAACTCGACCCGCACGCGCCCGCCGCCGGCCACCGCGTATTCTTGCAAGAAGTCGCGCAGCGTGGGAACCAGCGGCTCCAGCAGGGGATGCGTCCGCTCGCTGAAGTAGCCGCGAATCAGCATCGGCTCCGAAAGCTCCTGCAACAGGTCGCGGGTCACAGACGAGAGCGTATACTCGCGGTACTGGGTCAAATCCACCCGCAATCCCCGCAGCGGGTAAACCCACACGTTGACCACCAGCAGGTTCAGCGCCACCAGCGCGGACGTGAGCGCGAGGGCGCGGCGGCGGGGCAGCGTCCGCTCGCCCTCGCTCCATCCCTGGGCGCGCAGCGAGAGCACGTTGAGCGTGAGGAAGATGCCCGTGAGCGCGCCGTAGTAGAGCAGGTCGCGCAGGTCGATGACGCCGCGCCGGATGGATTCGAAGCGCGCGCTGGTGCTCAGGGCGCGCAGCACCTCGCCCACGCTCCCGCCGACGAAGTCGGTGATGTACGGGAGGCCGATGAGGTAGAAGATGAGGCCAACGAGGACGGTGGCAATCAGCGCCACAATCTGGTTGTCGGTGCGGGAGGAGATGAAGAGGCCGATAGCGGCATAGGCCCCGGCGAGCAGCAGCGCCGCCAGATAGCCGCCGACAACCGGCCCCCAGTCGAGGTTGCCCAGAATCGACACGCTAAAGGGCAGGAAGAGGGTCAGCGCCAGCGCGATGGCGACCAGGGCCACCACCGCCAGGAACTTGCCCACCACCAGTTGGATGGGCGAGACGGGCAGGGTCAGCAGGATTTCGAGCGTGCCCGACCGCTGCTCCTCGCTCCACTGGCGCATCGTGAGCGCGGCGACGAGGAAAATCAGCAGCAGGGGCATCCCCCGGAAGAGGGGGCGCAAGTCGGCGATGCCGCGCGCGAAGAAGGTCTCCACCCAGAAGACGGAGAAGAGCGTCACGGCCAAAAAGGCCCCGACGAAAATCAAGGCCATCGGCGAACCGAAGTAGGTCCGCAATTCTTTTCGGGTCAGGGTTAGAATCTGTCGCATTGTATCACCTCACGCGGTCGTTGCCAGGGTGTTGAAGACGGTTTCCAGCGTTTGCACGTCGCGGCGCAGCTCGCGGACGGGCCAATCGTGCTCGCGGGCCAGGTTGTAGAGCGCGAGGCCCAGGTCGGCGGCGGCGTCCGGTTGCCCGGCGACGCGGTAGGCGGGGAAGCCCTCCGGGCTGCGAAAGGCGGCGACTTCGCGCGCGCCATCTAGCGCGCCGAGGGCAGCCACGGCCTCCGCCGGCTCCGCATCCAGCACCAGCACCATATCCGGCGTGGCGGCCAGTTCTGAGAGGCGCGCGTCGGCCTTCACCTGCCCGTTGATGAGGATGATGGCCCGGTCGCAGAGAGCCTCCACCTCTGAGAGGATATGCGTGGAGAAGAGCACGGTGCTGTGCTCGGCCAGACGGCGAATCAGGCGACGCACTTCCACGATTTGGGTGGGGTCGAGGCCCACCGTTGGCTCGTCCAAAATCAGCAGCTTGGGCCGATGCAAAATTGCCTGGGCCAATCCCACGCGCTGGCGAAAGCCCTTACTCAACTCGCCGATGGGCCGGGTCAGATGCTCGCTGAGGCCGGTAGCATAGACGGCGTCGGAGAGACGCGCGCGCCGTTCCGCTTCGGGAATCTGGCGCAGGTCGGCCATCATCTGGAGATACGCCTGCACCGAAAGCTCCGGGTAGAGCGGCGCGGTCTCCGGCAGATAGCCGATTTGGGCCTGCACGTCGCGCGTGTGCTCCATTACGTCCAGCCCATTGACCTGCACCTCGCCGCCGTCGGGTTGCAGATAGCCGGTCAGGATTTTGATGATGGTGGTTTTGCCCGCGCCGTTGGGGCCGAGCAAGCCGACGATTTCGCCGTCGGCAATGTCGAAGGAAACCCCACGGAGCGCCTGGATAGCGCCGTAGGATTTCGTTAAATCTGTAACGTGAATCATGTAGTCCTCCAGAGTGCGTTTAGACTTCTAGACTTCCGAAGTCTGTCACCTTATTTTTGCGCAAAACTAAAGGGTTTCTATTCTTTAACGCAAAACGGGGGCATT
>SLSP01000094.1 GCA_007130345.1 Thermoflexales bacterium | reverse complement strand
TCCCGCAGACACTGGAGCGGGTGCGGGAATTCATCATCGCGGAGCCGCATCCCCTGGATGTGCTCGTGGTGAACAACAACAGCCGCGACGCCACCGGCGAGATAGCCGCCGACTTTGCCGCGAGCCACGCGGCGTTCGGCATGTTGCATCAGCCAATCCAGGGGAAGGGGGCTGCCGTGCGGATGGGGATGTTGGCCGCGCGCGGGCGTTACGCCTTCATCTGCGATGCCGACCTGGCGATGCCCATCGAGGAATTGCCGCGCTTCTACCCCGACACCCTGGGCGGCGAGTACGACATCGCCATCGGATCGCGGGAAGTTGCCGGCGCACGGCGCTTCAATGAACCCTGGTATCGTCACGCGATGGGCCGCGTCTTCAACCTGATGGTGCGCTGGCTGGCCGTCCCCCGCATCCAGGACACCCAGTGCGGCTACAAAGCCTTCCGGCGCGACGTGGCCCGCGAACTCTTCGCCGTCCAGCAGATCGACGGGTGGGCCTTCGATGTGGAGGTGCTGGCCCTGGCCCTGCAACGCGGCTATCGCGTACTCGAAGTGGGCATCCCCTGGTACTACGGGGCCGGCAGCCGGGTCTCCCCTCTCCGCGACGCCGCGCGCATGATGCGAGAAGTCCTGCGCATCCGGCGTAACATCCGCGCCGGGGCGTATGGGGAGTAGCGGTTTGCGCGGTTCGAGGATTATGGGATCAGTTATTGCGTATTCCGTATTGCGTAAGACGTAACTGTACGCAACACGCAACACAAAATACATACAAACTCACCAGGAGGTGTTATGGCTGACCTGTTTACCCGACCTATTCAAGCTCGTGAATTGATTAAGAACCCGCCGCTGGAACAACTGCGCGCGTGGGCTGAGGTGGAAGAAGCGACGACCGTCTTCGGATCGCCCCGCTACATCACGCGCATCCGCAGCCGCTCCGCCAAATTCACCGACATCCTGACCGGCGAGCCGGACGCCGAGCAGACCCGCTGGCTGACGGAATTGCAAGCCTTCCTCGGCACCGAGCGGCTGATCCAGATGGATCGGATGCTCGGCGATAACGACGACTTCCGCCTGCACTGCCGCCTCTACGTCCCGGTCGATTTTGCGCGCCTAGCCTTTATGTGGGGGCAGATGCTCTTCGCGGCCCCCGCCGAGTTCGCCGAGCGCGAGCGCGCCGACCTCACCACCCTCAGCTATCCCAAATGGCGCGATAAGGTGATGGAGCGCCGCGTTCTCGTGGACCCTGCCACCTTCACCACCTACATCCTGGGCAGCGATTACATAGGCGAGGTGAAGAAGTCTTTCTTGCGCCAGGCCATGTACTGGGTCAAGCAGCAAGGCGGATTGGGCCTGCACGCCGGTTCCAAGCTGATCCGCGTGCGCGACGTCCACGGCGATCTGGTGGAAAAGGGCGCGATCTTCTTCGGCCTGAGCGGGACGGGCAAGACCACGCTCACCTGCCACCATCACTTCCTCACCGGCGAGGAGGGCGTCTCCATCCGCCAGGATGACGTGGTGATGATGCAGCCCGACGCTTCGTGCTACGGCACCGAGGACAACTTCTTCATCAAGACCGAGGGGCTGGAGCCGGAAGGCCAACCCCTGCTCTACGGCGCGACCACCGCGCCCAACGCCATCCTCGAAAACGTCTGGGTTGATCCCGACGGCACGCCCGACTTCCTCAACTACGTCACCGGGCGGAATGGCCGCGCCATCGTCTTCCGCCGCGATATGGACTACACTGACGACTCCATCGACCTGCCCCGCGCCGATCTCGTCGTCTTCATCACCCGCCGCGAGGACATCGTGCCGCCAGTGGCCCGCCTCACGCCAGAACAGGGCGCGGCGTTCTTCATGCTCGGCGAGTCCATCGAGACCGCCGCCGGCGATCCGGCCCGCGAGGGGCAGCCCGTCCACAGTGTGGGCACGAACCCCTTTATCATCGGCTCGTTGGATGAGGAGGGCAACCGCTTTATGCAATTGCTGCGCGACAACCCCGGCGTCGAGGTCTTCCTGCTCAACACCGGGCGCATCGGCGGGCGCGGCCTCGACCGCAAGCTGCGCCACGACGCGCAGGGCCAGCCCCTCGGCGCGAAAATCGGCGTGCTCGACTCCACCGCTATCATCCAGCAACTCGCGCGAGGCGGCATCCGCTGGGTTGCCGACCCCGATTGGGGCTACGAAGTCGCCGCCGCAGTCCCCGGCATCCCCGATTACGCCACGCGCCTCGATCCGCGCGGTTACTACACGCCGGGGGATTACGCGGAATTGACCCGCATCCTCAAAGCCGACCGGCGGGCATGGCTGGAGCAATTCCCCGACCTTGACCCGGCCATTCCCACCTCTCTCAACCTGGCCTGAGCCGGCGCGAGAGTCTCTCCATCGCCCCCCGGCACCCGTCGGGGGGCGATAGAGTCGTCCTTCAAATCTTGCGGTTCTCCTGAAAGAATCCTAAAAAACCGATTTTTTAGAAACGTGATGCTACAGATAGATTTTTCGCGCGCGAACTTCATATAGGTAGTAGGTCGCGTGTGGAAAAATCGCAATACCGCAAAAGTCACCCTGTTTGGGACACGGATGAACACAGATTTCACGGATAAAACCAAAAAAATCCGTGTTTTTCCGTGTAAATCCGTGTCCTTGCTTGAAATCAACCAGGGGCT
>SLSP01000029.1 GCA_007130345.1 Thermoflexales bacterium | reverse complement strand
GCGGGAATTGGCCCGCCTGGAAAAGATGCCGCCCCAGGCCGCCGAATACTGGGTTATCAAGACCTACCTCGATTGGTTGACCGCGCTGCCGTGGCAGGAGAAGACCGACGAGCAGTTGGAAATCAGCCACGCCCGCGAGGTGCTGAACGAAGATCACTACAATCTGGAAGATGTCAAAGAGCGTATCCTGGAATTCCTGGCCGTGCGGAAGCTGCGTCAGGATCGCGGCTTCAATGAGGTGGACGAATCCGATTTGCAAGGGCGCCGGGTTGAGGGGACAGGTGCCATCCTGGCCCTCGTTGGGCCGCCCGGCGTGGGCAAGACCTCACTAGGGCAGTCGGTGGCGCGCGCGTTGGAGCGCAAGTTCACGCGCATGAGCCTGGGGGGGATGCGCGACGAGGCCGAGATTCGCGGGCATCGGCGCACTTACATCGGCGCGATGCCGGGCCGCATCATCCAGGCGATCAAGCGCGTGGAGGTCAAGAATCCGGTCTTTATGCTCGATGAAGTGGACAAGATCGGTTCGGACTGGCGCGGCGATCCCTCCTCCGCACTGTTGGAGGTGCTTGACCCGCAGCAGAATCACGCCTTCCGCGATCACTATCTGGACGTGGACTTCGACTTGAGCGAAGTGCTCTTCATCTGCACCGCCAACACCACGTCCACCATCCCGGCCCCGCTGCTGGATCGGATGGAGATTATCGAAATCGACGGCTACACGGAATATGACAAGGTCTTCATCGCCAACGACTACCTGGTGCCGCGCCAGCGCAAGGTGAACGGTCTCAAGGAAGAGGAGATCGTCATCGGGGATGACACGCTGCGCAAGATTATCCGCAACTACACGCGCGAGGCCGGCGTGCGCCAGTTAGAGCGCCGCATCGGGCGTATCTTCCGCAAGGTGGCGACGCGCATCGCCGAGGGCACCGTGGCCGATAAAGACCTGCCCATCAGTGTGCTGGGTGACGAACTGCGCGAGTATCTGGGCAAACCGCGTCACCGTTTCGAGGCGGCGCTGCGCACCGAGAAGCCCGGCGTGGCGACGGGATTGGCCTGGACGCCCACCGGCGGCGAGGTGCTCTTTGTGGAGGCCGCGCGGATGAAGGGGGCCGAGGGCAAGCTGATCCTCACGGGCCAGTTGGGCGACGTGATGCGCGAATCGGCGCGGATCGCGTTGAGCTTTGTGGAGGCGCACGTCGAGGACCTGGGCTTGTGCGAGGGGAACTGCGATGGCAAAATCCACCTGCACGTCCCGGCGGGCGCGGTTCCGAAGGACGGCCCCTCCGCCGGCATCACGATGGTGACGGCGCTGGCCTCACTCCTTTCTGGGCGCTCCGTGCGTCCCGATGTGGGGATGACGGGCGAGGTGACGTTACAGGGGCAGGTCTTGCCCGTTGGTGGGGTCAAGCTCAAGGTGCTGGCCGCCCATCGCGCCGATCTGCGCAAAATTATCTTGCCCAAGCTCAACGAGGCGGATTTGGACGACTTGCCGGAGCCGGTGCGCGACGATATGGCGTTCTTCTTGGTGGAGGACATCCACGAGGTTTTGAAACACGCGCTGATAGCCGCGTGACCGCGAGCCGCGCTGCACAACGATACCGCCCCATCTGCTGATGGGGCGGTATTTTTATGCGGATTATGCGCGCGTGATGGCGTCAGTCTTCGCGGGAGAGCATCTCCAGCGTGGTGGGCAGCGTGAAGTAGAACGAGACGCCGCCTTCGGGTTGGTTTTTGGCCCAGATGCGCCCGCCATGCGCTTCTACTGCCAGCCGACAGAAGGCCAGCCCCAGGCCGTAGCCTCGTCGGGTGTGCTTCCCGGTAGAAAATTTCTGGAAGAGCCGCGCGTAAACTTCAGGGGGGATGTGTGGGCCATTGTTGTGTACCTCGATTTCGATCCAGTTTCCGTCCTGGCGGGCCGTAATGCGGATGTGCCCGGCGGTTTCGGGAACGAATTTGAGCGCGTTGTTCAACAGGTTCTGGAAGATGCGCGCCACCAGCGCGGGATTGGCCCATAGCGGCGGCAAATCATCGGACACGTTCAAGTCCAGCGTGGGGCCGCTGGAGGGTAAGGCGATGTCGCGGATGATGCGGCGCAGCGGCGTTGTCAGCGGCATAGCTTGTGGGCAGAGGTCAAAATGCCCGCCCTCAATCCGACCGAGTTCCAGGATAGCGTTGACCAAATTGAGTAACTCCTCGGTGTTATTCCGCGCAATTTCGATAACTTCGTCGGCCTCGGTCAGCATCTCAGGATCGCTCAGGATTTGGAGGGCGTTTTTCACCACGGAGAGGGGATTGCGCATATCGTGGACGATCATATTGAGCAGATCATCCCGCAGTTGTTCCAGCGTCTTCTGCTCGGTCACGTCGCGCAGGAGGAAGAGCGCGCCCATCAGCTCATTGCGCTCGGAGTAGACGGGCCAGTGATGCAAGTTGAGGAAGAGTCCCCGCGCCGTCTCATACGTGATCGGTTCGGCATCGGTTAAGGCATAGCCTGGCGCGCTCATCTGTTGCGCGGTCTCGTCCAGCCAACTCGCAAACTGGGGCACTTCCTCGCGTGTTGCTGCGATCAGATCGTTGAGTGGGCGCTGCTCCCAAGTTTTGGGTGACTCGGCCAGCGCGAGCAGTTTGAGCATCTGCCCGTTGAGGTAGCGCACGCGCTGTTCCTGTC
>SLSP01000461.1 GCA_007130345.1 Thermoflexales bacterium | reverse complement strand
GAAGGCTGTGGGCGCTTTGGAGCACAGCCAGTGCCACGCGCTCAAAAGCATGAGCAGAATCATCAACGTCAGCCCGGTGAGGTTGTGGCTTAGCAGCGTCAGCGCGGCGAAGAGAATGGCCCCCACAAAAGCGAGGCGTCCGCCTCGGAACCACAGCCGCTCCCAGCACCACAGCGCCCAGGGTATCAGCACCACGGCGAAAACCTCTGGCAGGTCTCCCCGGAGGTGCGGGTTGATCACGAGAACATAAGGCGCAAACGTGAACGCCGCCGCCCCAAGCAGCCCCCCACCCTCGCCACCAAAATCACGCCCAAGCAGATACGCGCCTATCGCGCCCAGGATGTGCGAGAGAATGAAGAGTATTCTGGCTCCTGAGATGGCGTTCTCCGGTTGGAATCCGGCCAGCCACACCCCCAGATGATAGGTCAGCGGAGCGTAGTAATTGAAAATAGGATAGCCGTGCCCGTGATAGAAATTGGGTGCCCAGCGCGGATACAGATTCCCGGCGCGCAGGCTGTACCCTAGCTCGGCTGTACGGATAACGTGTAGCTCTGCATCGGTAGCATAAGGCAGCCCCGCGTGCGAGAGAAACGGCCCGGCAGCCAGCAAGCCCATCAACAGGGCCAAAAGTAGGCCCCCTACCTTAAAGGATTGAAGTGTCTTGTAGTTCACAAGTGCGTATTGTAGTAGTTTTTGGCTCGATGGCAAGCCTCAATCTGACGCCTGGGGACATCGGGCATAAAACCCCACGCTCATTTCGCATAGTCATTTTTACCTCCAAGAAAACCAAAAAGTTTTGTCTAATTCTCGCGCTTTATGACTACGCGAAATACGTCTAATAGCTTCAGGGGGACTCTAATCAAGTCCCCCCTCAGTTGACCCTGTTTCGAGTAAGGACACGGATTTACACGGAAAAACACGGATTTTTTTGGTTTTATCCGTGAAATCTGTGTTTATCCGTGTCCCAAACAGGGTGACTTTTGCGGTATTGCGTTTTTAGGGTTCTTTCAATAGAGGCATCTATTCAGAAACCTCTGGGTCGCCCGACTCTTCCTCAGATTCCACCTCACTCGGTGCGGAGATTTCTGCCGAGAACTCTTCCACCTGATCTGGCGTGGATATTTCTGGACGGGTCAACTGCATATCCCCGCCAAGCGGACTTTCGCCGAAATTCGCCTGGGCCAGGATTTCCTCTAGAATCTGCGCGCCCGTGCGCCCCGTCGAAGGGCTAACCGTGACGCTCAAGTCGCGGCGGAAGGCACGGGTCAGATCGTCGCCGGTGGCATACGAGACCAGGGCCATCGCTTTGACGGCGTTGGCGATAGCGTAACGCGGTTCGATACGCTCCAAATCCTCGAAGAAGAAGGAGCAGCTCACAAACATCCGCTGGCGGTAGACTTGGGCCTCCAGCAAGCTCAAAATCCGCTGTTGCGCCATCGTCGAGAGATGCCCCAGGTGATGATCAGCCAGGAAACGATGCTCATCGACGCGCCCTAGCAACACGTTAATGTAGTTATCGCGGAGCGCCCACGGCGCCAGGTCGCGGCGCCGCAGTACCTCGGCGTAGAGGGTGTCGATGTCCCGCGCGAGGTTATCCAACGCCCGACGCAATCCGCCCTTCCAGTAGTTGCATCCCGGCGTACACGAGCATCCCGTAGCCCAGCGTCCCAGATGATGCCCGCAGCTCCAGGCGGTGTTCTCCACCACCTCGATTTCCGCCATCGGCGGGTGCTGGCGGAGGTAGCGCCCCAGCGTCGTGATCTCGTACACGTCCCAATCCGTGGGAAGCGTGATCTCCTTCAGCACATTCACGCCCTGGCGGTGATGATGCCCGAAGGTCTCGCCATCCGTCGCCACAAGGGTCAAGCTACCCGGCTTGCGCCCGCGCATCACGTCGTTCATCCAAGTGTGCGCGTGCTCGGCTGAGGGCATATTGAAGGAAATATGGTTGGATAATCCCCGGTCGCGCACAAAAACGGTAATGAAGCGATCCCGCGCCAGACGCACTTTGTAAGGCCCGGCTCCGTGAACCAGGTCGCCGCGCACCTGCTCATCCGACAGGATCACGAACCACAGCCCGGTTTCGGCCACCGCTTCGAGCGTCTCATAATCCACCGCCATCTCCGGGAGCCAGATGCCTTCGGGCCGATTGCCAAAGCGATGCAGATAGCTGGCAATCCCCCAACGGATTTGGCAGCGCTTATCGCGCCCGCGCGCCAGCGGCAGAATCGTGTGATGCACCGACTGCGCGATCCCGTTGCTCACGCCATAACGACGATGGTGCTGCTGTGCCGTATCGACGATGCGCTCGTAAGTGGCGTGGGCTTCGTCATCCATCCACTTCGCCAGCGTGCCGCCTATATTGAAACTGATACGGCCAAAGTTACCGGCCTGGGCGTTGGGGGCATAACATTCATCCGTGATGCGCGCGTTCCAGTTGGGGAAAGGATTTGCCGTAGGTTCGATGCGGTACTCACCGGTGAAAGGGTCCTCACGCGGAGGTTGATAAAAATGACCGTGGATACATAATTGAGGTTTGTTAGACTTTATCAATTCGATTACCTCTCTCTAAACAAGGTGAAGCCCCCAATTAGCTTGAGAGCTTCGGGTATCAACTTAAGCCGCGACACTCTGGAAAGCGCAGCCTGGCGTTATGCAGCCAAATATGG
>SLSP01000550.1 GCA_007130345.1 Thermoflexales bacterium | reverse complement strand
GGCGATGGTGGCCCGGCACGATCTCGATCCCGCCGCGTGCCTGGTGATCGGCGACCGCGACCTCGACATCGAGGCCGGGCGACGCGCCGGCCTTCGCACCTGCTACTACGGCGATCAACCACATACCCTCGCCGCCGCCCTCGAGGTGACGGAGTATGCGGTACTTTACGACTGGCTGACAGATTATATTGCGTAATGCGTATTCCGTCCATTACGCAATACACAACAGGAGACACTATGACTAGATTCCCCACGTTTCAACCCTTGACTTTGGACGATGCCGACGCGCTCTACCCCCGGCTCTGGGATTACCAGCCGGTGACGTCGGAGCTGACCTTCGGCAATCTGTATCTCTGGTGCGAGTACTACGCCTTCGAGTGGGCCGTGTACGAGGACTACCTGCTGATTCTGGCCCATCACGGCGAGGACGAGCCGTTTGCGCTGATGCCCATCGGGCCGCCGCCCCGCGTGGAAATCACGCGCGTGCTGTTGCAGTGGATGCGCGACGCGCGCGGTCTCAAGAATCCCGCCATCCAGCGGGCCGACCGCCGTCTGGCCGATGAGTTGGAGAGCGCGGAAGGCATGGACGTCACGCCCACGCGGGACGACTTCGACTACGTTTACCGCAGCGCAGACCTGGGCACGCTGGAAGGGCGGCGCTATAGCAAAAAACGCAATCACATCAACCAATTCCTGCACGTCTACGGCCTGGATTACGCCTACGAGCCACTGACACCGGAGCTGACCTCCGGCTGCCTCGCCCTGGCCGAGCTGTGGTGCGAGCAGCGGATGTGCGAAGACGACATCAGCCTGACCCACGAGTTCCGAGGCATCCGCGACGTGCTGGAGCACTTTACCGAGCTGCGGATGGAGGGGGGCGTGATTCTGGTCAACGACGAAGTGCAAGCGTTCGCCCTGGGTGAGCGACTCAACGAGACCACGGCTGTCGTCCACATTGAGAAGGCCAATCCCAACTTCCGCAACATCTACCCGATGATGACCAAGAGCTTCTCCGAGCAACGCTGGCTAGGTCAGGTGGATTTCATCAACCGCGAGCAGGATTTAGGCATTCCCGGCCTGCGGCGGGCCAAAGAATCGTACTACCCGGATCACCTGGTGGAGAAGTTCACCGTGCGGCAGGAGTAGCGCGCGCGATGGACGAGCGGCTGATTGCCATTGTGGGGGCGGCGCGCGAGGGACGGACGTTGTGGGCCTTGCACGCGCTGCGCGACTACGTCCAGGAGCATCCCGGCGACGCGGATGGTTGGGCCGTGTTGGGCCAGGTGGCCGAAGACCCCCGCATCCGCCTCTCCGCGCTGCGCCGCGCTGCGGCAATCGATCCGCAACATCCCGTAGCGCGGAAGGCCCTGGCCGCGTGGGACGCGCCGGAATCCCCGCCACCCGCATCGCCGCGTGTGGATTTGGCCGCGATGCGCCAGGCCCGCGCCACGCTGTGGCCCTTCGTCCCCAAAGGCGAACCGGAGCGCCCGCTCGGCGCGCTGATTGACGCGCGGCGCATCACGCGCCAGGATTTGCAGTGGGCGGCCCTGGAAGCCCGCGAAGCCCCCATCCGCGAGGCCGCCGCGACGCTGCTGGCCGGGGATCACCACCTGCCCCACGCGGAAATGTCGCGGGAGGACGCCCGCCTGATCTCCTGGCCCTACCGCCGGTCGCACCGCCCCCTGGGACGCCTGGTGGACGAGGGCGCGATCACGGCGAAGGAATTGCGCAACGCGGCCTGGCACGCCGAAGACCCGCGCCTGCGCGAGGCGGCGCGGGTGATTTTGCGGAAAATGGAGCCGGAAGCAACGCCCCTCCCGCCAAGTGAGCCGTCGCCACCGCCAGAACCGCCGGACACGCCGCCGCCCCCCTCCGGCGCGCGCCCGCTGCTGATATATCACGGGGCCGGGCACCGCGAAGAGCAACTCCCCTGGGACGAGCGCCAGGCGTACATCAAGCTGACGCGCCGCCTGCGCCACGACTTCGACAGCGATTGGGCGCTCTTCCTGGCCGTGCATCCGCCCCAGGGCAAACTCCTCGATGGGATACTGCTAGGGCCGCCGGGCCTCTTCGTGCTGGCCGTCGAAGTCGCGGCGGGTTCCGCGCCCCGGCGCTATCGCGGCGACGCTCTGTATAGCTGGCTGGTCTGGTGGCAGCGGGATCGCCGCCAACCGTTGCGCGAGGCCCTCCGCGCCGCAGAAGCGATCCAGGAACTCCTCAGCCGCCGCTTAGGGTACACCATCCCGGCAGAAGCGCGCCTGGTGTGGATGCCCGCCGCCTCGCTGGACATCGTAGAGCCGACCGTCCCCGTGTGGTGCTTCGAGACGCTGACCCGCGACAGTGCCGCATTGCGAACGCGCCCCCCCCACCTCACGGCGGAGCAACGCGCAGAAATCGCCCGGCTGCTGCGCGAGTGGCAGAGGACGTGATTCGTGAAACGTGAAGCGTCAAACGTCAAACGTCAGGCGTCAAACATCGCAATACCGCAAAAGTCACCCTGTTTGGGACACGGATGAACACAGATTTCACGGATAAAACCCAAAAAAATCCGACCTGTGCAATAGCCTTCAAGAGCCAAAATCGCCAAATGAGCTACAATAGGGTCATCACCAAGGAGGCGACAATGGCAAAACATTACAGGATCAGCGTGCAGGTCGAGATAGTAGAAAG
>SLSP01000140.1 GCA_007130345.1 Thermoflexales bacterium | reverse complement strand
CTGAGTTCCGGGCGAAATGGCGCGGGATGGCTACTCGTGGTCATCGGGGCGACTATGACAGTCCGAAGATGATTGTGGATCTCCGGAGGCGAAATGATGATGCAGGGTCGAGTCTTGCGAATTTCGCGGCCAACTGTTGGGTCCAGGGCAGCCAGCCATACTTCGCCGCGCGTTACCAAGCTAGGTCTCCGTCATCCTCATTGCCGAATTCTGGCCACACTAACTCGTCGTCGCCCGCTTCGGCGATTCGACGACTCGCTTCGGCCCAGCCCTCTCGCGGGTTGGGTTTATTGGGTCGGGAAAGAATGATGCGATCACCGTCCAGGCGCAGCTCAACTTCGTCTGTCAGGCCGCTCTGCTGGAGAATCGGTTTCGGGATGATGATCCCCTGTGAGTTTCCCATCTTGCGTATTTTGATTTGCATGGTGCTGAAGAAGCGCTTGAGTAATAACAATGTTAGCATGCAGAGTCGTTGTCTGCTAGGGTGAGATGGTTGAATTGATGGAAATGGGGTTTCCTGTTTACGCCGGGTATTTTCAACCTAATTCTCAAAATCTGATAAAGTCAGATTTTGATGATGAGCTTTTGCTGGGAGCAGTGCTGTGCAGAAAGTTTCGGCGACTGAGTTTGCGCGCAATTTGCGGAAGGTGCTGGATCGGATAGGCGAGACCGGCGAGGAATATGTGGTCGAGAGGGGCAAGCGGCCGGTGGTAAAGCTGTCGCCGGTGCCTGAGGGACGCACGGCGAAAGAGGTCATGGCGGATTTGTACCGTGTCCTGCCAGATCAGGCCGGCGACGAATGGCTGGAAGATGCTCGCCGGGGCCAGTCTTGTCTTGACGACGAGGTTCGTGATCCGTGGGCTTCCTGATTGATACCTGCATCTGGATTGACGTGGAGCAGGGGCGCCTGGGGCCGGGTGATGTGGCCAGCTTTACCGGTGAGGAGCCAGTGTGGTTGTCGCCGGTGACCCTGGCCGAGCTGAAGTTCGGGATTGAGTTGGCGAAAGATGCCGATGTGCGTCAACGTCGATTGGCCACGTTTCGCCGGATGGCCCGCAAACCCTTGCTTGTAATCGATGCCACGACAGCCGAAGTTTTTGGGGAAATCGCGGCATATCTTGCGGGGAAAGTGGGCCGTTCGCCGCGGTCCAGGGTGCAGGATTTATGGTTGGCTGCCCAGGCCATTCAGCATGGGCTCGGGTTTCTGACTCGTAACGAGCAGGACTTTGAAGGGATTCCCGGGTTGGAGTTGGTGGGGGTTGGGGAAAAATAACGGTTTCCGGGGCTCCGGGGTTCGGTCAGTCGTCCTCGAGTCCGAAAATGATGGGTAGTTCCAGCCAGACGGGGACTGGCTCGCCGTCCAGTTGGCCGGGTGAGAAGCGCAGTACCCGGGCGACTGTTTCGGCGGCCTGGAATTCGTCGCGGTTCAAGGCGGAAGGCCGTCGGTCGAACGGTGTGGCGATGGGGTCGCCCTGGGCAAGTTCCGGAGGCAGTTTTGGCGCCTGGCGCTGGCCGTCGCAGGCTGTGAGAAATAGCGCCGTGATTGCAAGAATGATCAGGCTGATGGTGGTGCGTGTTTTCTGCATGGGTCTCAATGTACTACGGGGCAGGCTTTAAATTGGTGTAAGTGCCAGTATTGGCCATGTTGTTTCCGTGTTCAGGTCAGGCCCATCATTTGTCGAATCTCCGGGGCGATTGTGAGCTGACGTTTGCACTGCTGCCCGACGATTTCACTGATTTTTCTGGTGAGCTCCGGCACGGCGCCGGCCTGGTCTGCGGCCTGCTGAACACTTGGCAGTTTGCTGTTGATGAGCCGCGCGCATCGCTGAAGTTCCTTGATGAGCAGGGTGGGGTGGGTGTCGGTTGCCCGGCAAAAGTTGGCCCATTCAAAGGCGGTCAGTTCGTCCGTGCTGAAAGCATCGCCGATGGCCATGGCGAAGGTCTGGCTGATCCGGGAGGGGTATAGTGCTGTGCAGGTCAGATCGTAGGCGGGTGCTTGGACAGGGCCGTCTGCGGTTTGGAGATTCGATTGGCCAGGGCTGCATCTTCCAGCGCTTGTCCTTCGGGCAGCAGGTTTTCGAAAAACCGTCGAACACTCGCACTGTGCCCATCTGTTGTTGGCTGGCGGCTATCCAGCGGTAGTGCCGGAGAAAGCGGGTAGGCGTCGGGGCGATTTGACCAGCTGGCCTTGTACTTAAATGAGAATCGGTCAGTGATTGCAATTCTAATCCTTAGATAGAAGGATTTATGTGGGTGCGCGATTTAGCGCCAATGGGTCCGAATAAGTCGTTATTCGATCGGACCATCAGATCCAGGCTGGCTACCGTTTCACCCAGCCGATTTCGGCCGCGGTGCGGTCCCCGATCGTGGTTTCTTTCAGGCCGTGGGCTTCGCGGGCCTGGCCGGGGCGCAGGGGCAGGCGGCCGGCCATGAGTTCGGCTTGTTGCTGGGGGTAGCGGGGGTATTGGTCGGGTTCGGCATAGCCCTGGGGGAAGACGGGCAGGGTGCTGAGCGGGTGATACAGGTCGCTGGCACCAACGGTGTGGAGTAGTTCATGGGCCAGGACGACATTGTTGTGGGCGTCGGCCTGTTCGTGGGCAAGCAGGTTGGCCACGGCCATGCGCAAGTCCAGAATGCCGACGGAGTGCAGGTAGGCCGGTTGCTGGGTGGGTGCGTG
>SLSP01000366.1 GCA_007130345.1 Thermoflexales bacterium | reverse complement strand
TTCTAGCAGGAGCTTCGCTTCCTTCAACCAGAGCCGTCAAGCCGTCCAATCGTTGCTATTTGTCATTTGCCATTTATAATCCTAAGCGGTTCACGGCTGTACGTAATAGAACCCCGGCGTTCCATTTTTCTCTCCGGTCAGCGCCATGTGCAGCGCGCCGGTGCGATCCACAAAGTAGGCGCTCGGCGTTCCGGCGTAGCCGCGCGTGGAGAGGTAAGCGGCGACCGTCTGCGGTGCGTCCAACACGCCGGCTGTCTCTGTGCGCAGCGTGAGCACGCCGTTGTTGCTGTACACGTAACGAATCAACGGCGAATCTGCCGCCGCGCCCACGTAGACCGGGACGCCCCATCCGCTGAGGTTCTCCGCCACGTCCAAAAACGCGCTCCATACCTCGTTTTCCCAGCGGTAACGATAGACGCGCGAGTGCCCCGGCCACATCCGGTGTTCGGCGACCAAGACGTAGGCGCCATCTCCGGCCGAATAGGCCAGGCGGATCGAGCGATCTGTTTCCGGCTCAGGATAGACCGCGCTGACGCCCTGCCGTAGGGGGAAATGTCCCGGTCGCGTTGCGAGGCCATACGCCGTGCGCGGCACGGTTGGCTCGCCGGCATCCAGCGGGCCGCCCTGCGACTGCTCCCAGCGTTGGAACCAGGCCAGCATCACGCCGCCTTGATCGTCCGCCGCGAGGGTGGCGTCCCAGGTGTCGTCGTCGTTGATGACCTGCTGCCGCGCCGACCAGTTCGCGCCATCCCAGTAGGCATACCAGGTGCGCATCCGCCCGGCCAGCGTGGTGGGGCTGATGTAGACGAAACGGGCTTGACGCCAAACCACATGAACGTCCCCTGTGCCGGGCGCGACGGTCAAGCGGGGTCGCCCCGGCCCGCTGAGCATCCCGAGCGGGCTGCTTTCGAGGGTGTTATCTACGATCAGCGGCGGCGCCACCACGCCGTTCTCAACGACGTGATGCACGATGCCGTCCGCGCGGTACATCAGGTGGACCCGCTGCCGCGCGTCATCCACGGCGATTTGTGGCTCGTAAGCCGGCGCGTAGTTCAGAATCTGGAAGGGCGTCCAGTTGACGCCGTCGGCTGACGTGGCGTAGTACGCGAAGGGAGCGAAGTGGGGGTTCAAGCGCCCGGTCCAGAGCGCGTGCAGCCGCCCACTGGCCTCCCGCGCCAATGCGACGTCTTCCACGTCGGCGTCGTAGCCGCCGATGACGCCGGCCAACGGATCTGGCGTGACGCCCGGTTGGCCCGTGGGGATATCGGTTTCACAACTCGTCCCCAGTGGGCAGAGCCGCAGCACGACGTCGTCCACATACACCCCCACCGGGCGCGAGTCGCCGCCTTGCGCCCGGAACTGCACGGCGACCCAAACTTTTTCCTGCTCGAGTAGATTCCCAAACACCGGCGCGTTGGAAAGATCGAGCACCAGGTCTTCCCATCCGGCGGTTTGGCCGCTGCGGCAGACGCCGTGGTATTGCGCTTGCCACATATCGTTCGGGCCTAAATCCTGGTTGGTGACCAGCGCGCAGACCTCATCGCCCGGCGCGAGGTTCGTCCACACCTTCATACGAAATTCGGCCTGGGAGGTATAGCGCAGGTTGAACGGCCCGCGCAGCATCGTCGAGACCAGGGTCTGCGGGTAAGACGCGCCGCAGGCGAGCGCCGCGCCATCTTCGCCGCCGCCAAAGGCCCACGCGCTGTATTGACCGGAGTGCGCGGCGCAGTCCCGCCGGTCCCATTGATAGGAGCGCGGCGGAAACGCTGAATATGAAGACCAGCGCTGCCACAGCAACGGGGCTTGCTCGAAGTCGTCGGTGAAGGCGATCTGCCAATGCGTGCGCGCTGCCTGCGCACGACTCGAATCGAAGTCGCGCAACGTCACCGGCAGGTACAGGTGCGTGGACCAGCCAACCGTGACCCGGAACGTGTTTTGCACTCGATGCGGCCCATAAGCGGCTTGCAACGTGACCAGCGCGCTGCCCGTCCAGGGGATATCGCCATAAGCTGGTTCCGGGTTGACGTAGACGTTGCCCGCGGCGTCTATCGTCACGCCGGCGTGCAGCGCGGTGTTTGCCAGCAGCGTGTAGGTCAACGCCTCACTGGGCTGTGTCGCGTGCCAGGCGTAATCGCGAGCGTTGAACGCCGGGAGGAGCCGCGTCCCCGGACGCAGCAGCAGGTTGGGCAGGCCGCTGAAGCGCAGCGGCGCAGGGAAGTGGGAGGCGGCGTAGGCGAACGTGCGGTGCGCGTCCATCGCCCAGATCACCGGCGCGTCGTCCGTGGATAACGTCAGGCGCGTGAGGGTGTAGGGGCCGTCCACGCCGCGCCCGCCGATGGCTGCGCCGTCGAAATAGAGGGGGATGAAGTGTGCGCCTTCTTGCAGGTCGACGGAACTCTGCGTCCAACTGATTTCCGCGCCGGTAGCATCTACCAGTATCCCCTGCAAAACGTAGGTCGCGGAGAACGGGATGTGTACGCCCACCTGGATGCCCAGATATTCGTACAGCCCGTCGCCGTTCGTATCGATGCCCCAGTCGGCGTAAGCGCCGCTGAAAGCAATCGTGGGCGTGGTCTCGCCGGTGGTGAAGTCCCAGACGACGGGGGCGAAGGTCGCATTGCCCAGCGTGTCTGAAATACCGGCGGTGAGCGTGACGACGTAGGTGGTATCCGGCGCGAGC
>SLSP01000247.1 GCA_007130345.1 Thermoflexales bacterium | reverse complement strand
GGGGAAGTTCATGTCGCCGAGGAAGGTGCGCAGGCCGTCGGCCACCGTGACCGCGCCTGTGGGCGGGTGGATGCGGCCATCCCGCAGAGAACGGGCCGCGTCATCTACCGCCGCCGGCTCCGCGCCGAGCGTCACGCAGCCCTGGCCGCGTCCCGCCACCGCAAGCGCAGTCCCGGCCAGCAGTCCCCCGCCGCCTACCGGCACCAGCACTACGTCGAGGTTGGGTACATCCTCCAGTAATTCCAGCGCCGCTGTCCCCTGCCCGGCGATGACGCGCGCGTCATTCGAGGGGTGGATGAAAACCGCGCCGGTTTCCGCCAGCACCGCTTCCAATTCGCGCTCGCGGTCGAGCGGCTGCGATCCCGCCCAGACGATAGTTGCGCCATAGCCCCGCACCGCCGCCACCTTCACCGGCGGCGCGTCCTCCGGCATCACGATGGTCGCGGGGATGCCCCGCAATCCGGCGGCGTAGGCCAGCGCCTGCGCGTGATTGCCCGAAGAGTGTGTCGCCACGCCGCGCGCGGCTTCTGTCTCTGTGAGCGAGAAGACGGCATTGCAGCCTCCCCGTGCTTTGAAAGCCCCAACCTTTTGGAAATTTTCCGCTTTGAAGAAAAGCCGCGCGCCGGTCATCGCGTCCAACGCGCGAGAGGTCATCACTGGCGTGCGGTGGATGTGTGGCGCGATGCGCTCGGCGGCGGCCAGGACATCCTCGAAGTGCGGTATCTTTGGCATTGCAAGCTCCTTTTTGAATGGCAAATGACGGCATTGGGTGATGGAGATATGCTTACATTTTCGGCATCAAGCGTCAAACGTCAACCGGCATTGGTGTGTAACCCTTCAGTTTCGTGAGCAAAAAGCTCGGTGTCCCTGTTTTGGGGATATGGGCTTGGAGCGTGCTCATCAAATTGATCCGGTGAAATTGACGGGCCAGCATTGACAGCGATGGGGAAAAAATCTATACTGAAGGCAAGCCTGACTTGCCTGAAAAAAGTCCAAAAATCCGATTTTTACACACGCGACCTACTCCCCATAGAAATTCGCACGCGAAAAATCTATCTGTAGTATCAGGTTTCTAAAAAATCGAATTTTTAGGGTGCTTTCAGTAGAGTCATGCTTGACGCACGAAGAACGAAAATAATGTGGGTGTACACGTTCAACCGTTCGCACTTACTTACGGTTACTTACAAAGGAGTGTTTCGATGAAAAACAGGGTCTATAGTGTCTTGATTGCTATGCTGGTATTATCTTTAGTGTTGGTGGCGGGGCCGATGTACTCTGCCGCGTCCAGTGCGATGTTCGCGCCGCAGGCGGCCTCTCCCCAAGGGGTACAGTTGGATGGAACGCGCGAACCGGTTATGTTGCTGCTGCACCCTTCGACCTCGACGTTGCGCGTTCCACCACCGGAGCGTTTTACGCAACGCCAGCACCTAGCAACGCAGACAGCGACCATCAACATCAACTATTTGTCTCAGGGCGCGACAGATGCCTTCGGGAGTAGTTGTCTGACGTGGCCCGCTGATGCGCGCGCGGCTTCTGAACACGCGGCGCGCATTTGGGAGACTCTGATCACGTCTGACGTTACCATTAAGGTAAATGCCTGTTGGACTAATTTGGGCGCTGGCTATTTGGGCTATGGCGGGGCTGAATACCGCCTTTTCTCCGGTGCGCCGGTCGCTAACACCTGGTATCCCACTGCGCTTGCCAACGCCCTTGTTGGAAGTGACCTGGCCCCAGGTCATCCTGATATACACCTCGGCTACAACAGCGCGATGGATTGGTATTTCGGGACGGATGGCAACACGCCATGGAATAGGGTGGATTTTGTCAGTGTAGCGTTGCACGAAATCACGCACGGGCTAGGCTTTGCCGGGTCTATGAACGTCGCCAACGGGCAGGGCCATTGGGGGTCCGGCACCAGTTATCCTGATATCTATGACCGATTCGCGCAGGACGGCAGCGGCATCTCGTTGCTCAATACCTCCGTCTATCCCAATCCCTCAGCAGCATTGGCGAACGCGCTCACCAGCAACAACGTCTGGTTCAGCGGCACCAACGCCAACGCCGCCAACGACGGAGGTCGGGTGAAGTTATACGCGCCTAATCCCTGGGTGTCCGGTTCCAGCTACTCGCATCTGGATTACGATACTTTCAAGAACACCGAGAACGCGCTGATGGTTTACCGTATCCCCTACGGGCAGTCCACGCACGACCCCGGCCCGGTGACGATGGGCATTCTCAGGGACATCGGATGGGCGTCAACGAGTGCTCCGCCCACGCCCACGCCATCGCCCACGCCCACGCCATCGCCCACACCGACGCCGTCTTTTACGCCGACAGCATCGCCCACACCGACGCCGTCTCCTACGCCAACTGCATCCCCCACGCCAACGTCATCTCCCACGCCATTACTGCCGCCGAATGTGACTTACATCCAGCCCGACACGGGTGAGAAAACCGGCAGTGTGGCGTTCATCATCGAGGGGAGCGACTTCCAGAGCGGGGCCACCGTCAGGCTGACCCGTTCCGACGAGACGGACATTCTCGCGCGTGGTGTGACGGTCAACGCGACGACTATCACCGGCAGCTTTGACCTGACCGGCGCAGCCGAGGGCGCGTGGAGCGTCGTCGTCACCAATCCCGATGCGCAGATCGCCACGTTACCCGACGGCTTCACCGTGACCTTCTCCGGCAATGCTTGGGAGG
>SLSP01000289.1 GCA_007130345.1 Thermoflexales bacterium | reverse complement strand
GGTGGTGGCGCTGCAAATGGCTCTCAGCTAATGTGCCATTGTCAAATTAAGGTTATGCTTGAGATTATTTAGCAAAAGTAGAGTCAGATGGTAAATCAAAAATTGCAAATTGCAAATGGCGAATGGCAAAATGCCATCATAGCTGAGTCAGCACGACAAACAGGCCCATCGCCGCGCTGCCCACAAGGGCCGAGCCGGGCATCCGCCAGAAGACGGCTTGCCCAACGGTTTCCAGGAACCAGGTGACGGCGTAGATGAGCAACAACGGCGCGACGGGCAGCGGCGCGGGCGCGATGAGGGCCGTCATCAGCGCGGAGGCCGCGAACCACCCGGCGAAGTTGACCCAGGGGATGCCGAAATAGCCGCCGGGCTGCTCCCATTCCCAGAAGCCCCACGCGACCATCTGCGGATCGAGGAACAAGTCCCACGCAGTGAACGCCAATCCGCTGAGGACGACAAAGCCCACGCCGCGCGCGCCGCCAGTGAGCCGCTCGGCGACGGCCCAGGCCGGCGGCAACATCATCAGCCACGCCAACGGGATCAGCAGGGGGACGTGGCCGAGTTGCGGCTGCAATCGCTCGGTGTAATGATAGTTGCCAAAAGGCAGCCCCGTGTGCGAGCCGATAAACTCCACCCCCCAGCCCATCCCCACGACGGCGAGGGCCACCGCCAGCGCGCGGGTGACGCCCCAGGCGGGGATGAGGATGGCAATCACGGTGGCGACTTGCAACAGCACGCCCGCGATGATCCCGGCGCGCTGACCGCGCTCGCCCCAGCGCCAGCGGTAGATAGGCACGCCGACCATGACCAGCGTCCAGACGAGCAGCAGCACGCGCGCCGGTGACGTAAGCGCGATCCAGGCGGCGGTCATCGCCTCAACAGCGCGGGCAGATCTCCGCCCACCTCCAGCCCGGCGTGCCGCCCTTCTCCGGCGAAAATCTCCGCGCCGCTCTGCCGGGCCGTGAGGCGCGCGGAGATGCGGGCGCTGAGGCTTTCCAGCACGCGCGTCCGCATATCGGTGCGATTCGGGCCGCGCAACGCGCCGGTCGCGGCGGGCGGCGGACGGTGCGCCGTGATGTCCAGGCGATAGAGGCGGTCGGTCAGCGTTAGCTGGACGGCGGCGGGCGTGATGTCGAGGGCTTCGAGTTTGGCCCCGGTGTAGGTGGCGAAGCGGTAGAGCGTGCCGCGATGGAGCAAGCCGACGATGAAGCCCCGGAAGCTGTGTCCCAGCCACGGAATCCGCGCGACGGAGGCGACGAGGCTCGTCCCCGGCCGGCGGAAGTGGTTGCTCTGCATCCACACCCACGCGGAGGGGAAGGAGCGGCCCCAGTCCTTCTCGATATAGCCGCGTCCACCGGTGAAGTCGATGGCGGCGTCTCCCACGGCGATTTCGCCGATGATGGCGTGATCCAGGCTGACGACGCCGTGATAGCATTCCATCCAGGGCAGCCAGCCGAACCAGCCCATAATGCCCGGCGCGGTCAGCGTGACGGGCCAGGGCTGCGGCTTTCGGAAGATGGTGTGGGCGCGCAACGCCAGATCGCCAGAGGGCAGGTTGAGGGTCAAGCCACGCTGCGTGAAGCGGTTCGGCCCGATGCGCACGTCGAACATATCCGGGGCAGCGTGGAAATCGGCCAGCGGGTAGACGTGATAAGCCGTGGCCCCGGTCACGCCGTCGAGCACCTGCACAAAACTGTGCGGCCCCTCGCTGCCGGGATTGAGCGTGATGCCGGGGATGATGGCGTAACGGTGACGCTCGGTGGCATCCACCAGCTTGTAATACCAGCCTTCAAAGTAAGGCGGACGTTGGCCGTGCCCCTGGAAGCGTTCCGGGTGGAGGATGCGGATCATGCCCGCACCTCCCGCAGGTTCAGGACGTGGAGCAGGTCGAAGACGAAGAGGAATCCGCCCTGGATGACGATGCCCAAGCCCGTGCCGCGCCAAAATTTGTCGTGCCGGGAGCGGGCCAACGCCAGCCCGCCGAGCACGTAGCCCACATCGAGGCCGGTGTTAAGCGCGAGGATGCGGCGGAGTTTGGCGCGTTCGTCAGCTTGCCGTGCCGGCGCGTGGGCCTCCGGTTGCGCGGACTCGGCGCGAGCGCGGCGCAGCCCGAAGAGGGCCAGCGCGCCATCGATGAGGCCCCATCCCACGCCCTGCGCGCCCACGCCGCGCCAGAAGCGGTCGCCGAAGCGCGCGAGCGTCAGGCCCGCGCCGATGCTCAAACCCGCACAGGTCAGCAAACGTTGGCTGAGGTGGGTCTGGGTCTGCCAGATGTCAGTTTGGGGTGAACCCATAAAAACCTCCGATGTACGTGAGAGCGCAAAAGCGCCGGTTATGTGCGCGCCGGATAATGCCGGATGTGCGCCTCGCCGCGCTGCTTCACCAGGCGGTCGCCGACCTGCCACTTGGGCATTGCGGGAGTTTTCTTGATCTTGCCGTTATCCTGGCGCACGTAGGCATAGCGCACATGCTGGACATACGAATTGCCTTCATCATCCGTCACCCGCTCTTCCTTGACGCGCAACTCCTCAATCGTGCCCGACCACGCCGAAGAAAGCGATCCTAGCATGAACACCAGGCTGATGAGGGCGGCCAGGCCCACGCCGAGCAGGCCCGCCGGTTCATCCTGCCCCCAGATCACAAAGACGCCGATGCCGATAACGCTCCAGATCACCGCCCACATCAGCAGATAGAGCAGCGCCTTGCCGCATCC
>SLSP01000411.1 GCA_007130345.1 Thermoflexales bacterium | reverse complement strand
TCAAATCGCTGCCACCGGCGTCTATACCGTCACCGTAGGCACGCTTGAGCCGGGGGACTTCGGATCGGTGCTGCTGGTGGGCCGCGTGAACCCGGACCTCTCCTCCGACGTGATCACCATGACCAACCGGGTCGAGATCGGCTATACTACGGCACAGGAATCCGTGGAATACAATCCAGAGGACAACTACGCGGAGGATGTCAACACTGTGCGGCACACGGCGGAACCGGAACCGCACTTCCCGCTGTACTTGCCGCTTGTGTTGCGCACGTCGCCCTAGAAGGCCAAAACCTAGACTTCCGAAGTCTTAAAGACTTCGGAAGTCTAGAATCTAACCCAACCAACAGGAGATTAACTATGCAGTATGTTATAGTAGGTGGCGGCGTCGCCGGGATGACCGCCGCGCTCGATCTGGCAAGCCGGGATGTGGGCACCATCGCGCTGTACACCGATGAGGCCCATCCCTATTACTACCGCCCGATGTTGACGGAGTTCTTCTGCGGCAAAGTGGGGATGGCGCGGCTGGTGCGGCGCGACCTCGATTGGTACGCCGGGCGCGGTATCGACGTGCATCTGGAAACCCGCGTGACCGCCCTGCATCCCGCAGCCAAGACCATCGCGCTTGAGGATGGCACAGAGGTGCCTTACGATAAGCTGTTGCTGGCGGTGGGGAGTTTGCCCTTCGTGCCGCCCATCGCCGGGAAGGAGAAGGCGGGCATTTACACCTGGCGCACCCTGGCCGACACGCTGGCGCTACAAGAGACGGCGACGGCGTGCGGAAAAACCCTGGTGCTCGGCGGCGGCCTGTTGGGACTCGAAGCCGCGCGCGGCCTATCGAAATTCTGCGCCAACGTGACGGTGCTGGAATACTTCCCCCGGCTGCTGCCGCGCCAACTAGACACCGTCGGCGCGGGCTTGTTGCAGCGCTTCGTCGAGAACCTGGGCATCGAGGTGGTGCTCGGTGCGGAGACCGTCGCATTCCTGGGCGAGCAGCACGTCACCGGCGCGCGGCTCAAGGACGGGCGCGAGTTCCCCGCCGGGCTGGTGCTGGTGGCGGCCGGCGTCCGCAGCGACGTCAGCCTCGCCCAAGCCGCCGGCCTGGCCGTGGATCGCGGCGTCGTCGTCGATGCGCACATGGCGACCAGCGCGCCCGACATCTACGCGGCGGGGGATGTGGCGGTCTACCAGGGGCAATCCTGGGCCATCGCGCCCATCGCGCAGGCCCAGGCGCGGATCGCGGCGGCGAATATGGCCGGAGAGTCTCAGCGCTACGACGTGGTCGTGCCGTCAACCACGCTCAAAGTTGTGGGGATTGAGGTCTCCTCGGTGGGCGTCGTCAATCCAGACGGCGCGGACTACGTCGAAGTGGCGGCGTTGGACGAAGATGCCGGTACCTACAAGAAGATCGTGCTCCACGAGGGCCTCATCGTCGGGGCCATTGTCATCAACGCCAAGCCGTTAGCCAAACAATTGGAGCAGCATATCTCCGAGCGGCACGCGATGACCCAAGACGCGGCGCAAGCTCTTGTCGATGGCTGACGCATTGGCTTGGTGAGCAAATTGCCCGGCATCTCAAAAGCTGGTACAGCGCAGCGGAGGTTCCTCCTCAGTTAGCCTCGTTCAGAACGGGGAACTGACGTTCCCCGTGGAGCGAATTCGACCGGGGCGCTATTGATGCCGCGCTGTACTACTGCGAAGCGGCGAGGTGACAGTTGCGCAAGTTCGCGTATAATGGGGGTGTTATTCGACACGCGCCGACTTTGTGGTATTATCAACGCTGGATGCGTGGCGTTTATTTCAATGAAGCCTTTACGATCCGTGAGGCGATTCTTTAAGGCATAATCTACGGAGCAGCTGTTAGGAGGAGCGGATGAATTTGCAGGAAATACTGGACGTTGTCGATGGCGAAATGCTCGTTGAGCCACTGTATAATGTGGATTTGGAGCGCGCGTGTGCTTCTGACCTGATGAGTGATGTGTTGCTTTTTACCAAACCAAGCATGCTGCTCGTGACCGGGTTGACCAATCCCCAGGCCGTGCGCACGGCGGATATGGCCGAAGCTCCGGCCCTCCTCTTCGTGCGTGGGAAGTATCCTCCGAAAGAGACCCTGGCACTGGCCCAGGAGATGGGCATCGCGGTGATGCTCTCGCCGTACACGATGTTCGAGACGGCGGGGCTGCTGTACGAAGCTGGCCTCCAGGGCCTCGGGAAGCTCCCTATCATTAAGCAGCGATAAACAGCGATGAAAAGCCGATTTGCGCTCCTGTCGCTGATGGGGAAGAGCGGCGCGCTCACCAAGATTCACGAGCTGGTTCGAGAGATGCCGGTCTCGCGGGTGATGACCACCTCGCCTGCTACGTTGTCTCCCGATGATAGTATGCAGGACTTCCAGGCCCTGCTCCGCAAGCTGCGGATTTCCGGCGCTCCCGTCGTCGAAGACGAGAAGCTGGTGGGCATCATCAGCATCGAGGACTTGATCCACGCGATGGAAACGGGGGAGTTGAGCCACGCGGTGCGCGAGTATATGACCACCGGCGACCTCATTGTCGCGCGCGCACAGGAGCCGGTGATGGAGGCGCTACGACGCTTCGAGCGCACCGGCGTCGGGCGGATGCCGGTATTGAACCCCCGCGAGAAGCTGGTGGGCATCATCACGCGGGGCGACATCACCGAGGCGTTGCTCCACGCTCTCCAGGAGCTGTACGCCGAAGCCGAGGAGATTCAAAGCCAGCCGCAGCACTTCTTCGAGGCGTTGGAATCGGAGAGCACCAACTTGCTGCTGCGCTACCACGTCGAAAAAGACGACTTCGCGCGGGGCGGCGATGCCTCCGCCAAGATCAAGCAGGCGTTGCTGCGGATTGGGGCCTCGCCCAAGCTGGCCCGCCGCGTTGCCATCGCCACCTACGAGGCCGAAATCAACCTGATCATCCACACCGACAGCGGCGGATTCATCCTGGCCGACATCCAACCGGACGAGATCAACATTGTGGCGCAGGATTCTGGCCCCGGCATTCCCGACGTGGAATTGGCCCGGCAGCCGGGCTACTCTACCGCCACCTCCGAAATCCGCGAGAAGGGCTTCGGCGCGGGGATGGGCCTGGTCAACATCGACCGCTGCTCCGACGAGATGAGCATGTGGTCGGCGGTGGGCGTGGGTACGCGCTTACAGATGAAGTTCGATGTATCACCCGAAGAGGCGCGGATCAAGTAGGTTGTAACCGCTCAGGTTTATGAGCACGAACACGCTCCAAGCCCCCGTTTCCGGGGGCTTGGAGCGTATTTATAAGCCGGATTGGTCACACTGGCACTTCCCCAACTGGCGCAATCCTACTGCGCCGGTGCAAAGAACTGCCGCCTGTACTCGAACAACAGCAGCCCCGCGAGCAGCCAGCTTGCTATGGTGATGGGCGCGAAGAATGGCAGCGTCCCCCAGGCGGTGGGGATGTCGGACAGGCCCGGATACCAGTTCAGCACAGCGTTGACGTTCCCGTGTAAGATGATGGCTATCACCGTGCTGCCCTGGCTCTGCAAGAACAGCCAGGTGAATATGACCGAAAGCGCCAGCGTGTTCAGAAAATACCAGCCAAAGGGCAAGCCATATTGAGAGGATAGCGGCGCGAAGAACAGGGGGAGATGCCAAACGGCCCACACAACGCCGATGATGATGCTCGCGCTGAAGGGGGAATACCGTTTGAGCAGCACCGGCAGAGCGAACCCGCGCCAGCCGGGTTCTTCCAGGCCGCCACCCAGGATCATGACGAACAGCAGCACCAGCGGATAGAAGTACAGCGGCAGTATCTCCTGCGCGGGCGCGGGCGTTCCGCCGAGGCTGACGAAGACGCCATATCCCACGATGGCGATCAGCACCGGCAGGGCCAGGGCCGCGAGGTACCATCGGATGTGAACCCGCCACATCAGCAGCAGCCGGGTGAACGCCTTGAATGTCCCCACCCACTTGCTGACGATGATCGCGGCCACGAATGGCCCCTGTCCGCCCACGATTAAGAAGAGCATGAACAACTCCTGGGACTCTCTGATAAAGAGCAGAGGCAGCCAGAAGAGCCAGGAGAGCAGATAGGCCAGGACGAAGAATGAGATAACCGGTGCTTTTTTTGCCATCTTCACAAAATGTACTCCCTCACGTTAGCTTCGTAGCATCAAAAACTCGCCATACGTCTGGCCTTTGTGCTGCATCTCGCCATGGGCGGCTTGTTCAAAGCCGGCGCTCTTGTAAAAGCGGATCGCGGGATCATTCGCCGCGTTGACGTATAGATACATCTTCTCGTTCTCCTGCGCCAGCAAGCGGATGATTTCGCCCCCAATGCCCTGGCCTCTGAGCGCGGCGTTCACACAGAGCGTGTGGATGTACAGTCCATCCGGGTCAATCTCCCCGGCCAGCATTTTGTCCATCTTCATGTAGAAGAAGAATTTCTTGGCGAATGTGAAGAAACCCAGTGCTTTCATAAAGCCCCGGCCCGCCAGCTTATCCACTGCTTGCATCTGGGATGTGGGATAGTATACCACCACGCCTGCCAGCTTGCCATCGAGCATCGCGCACTTCATATACTCCGGGGTGAAGTAGCTCTCCGGCATATTGAGGAGTTTTTCCAGCACTTCGAGCGCGTTGTCTCCGTAAACCAGCCGATTTAGCTCTGGATCGGATTCAAAAATCAACCGGGCGATGTGGCCCTGGTCGTGGTGTTGCGGATCGTAAGGTTCAAGTTTGAGCGTCATAAGATTGCCTCCTGGTGCAGGGTGTGTAAATTTTGGCGGGATAGTGCGGCGCGACTTCGGAAATCTGAGCCGATAACCGGCTCAAGCCCCCGCGCCCCAGGCCATAAAGAGCAGCGTGAGCGGTTCCTCGCGGTCGTTCCAGACGATGTGTTCCGTGTGCGGCGGAATGTGATACGCCTCGTTGGCCCGGACGGTGATCTCGTGGTCGCCGATTTTGGCGCGACCTTCCCCGGAAAGGAAGACAAACGCTTGCGGATAGGGATTGGTGTCGCCGGGCGCATTCAGCCGCTCGCCCTGGTGGAGCAGATACCACGCGCTGCGGAAGCCCGGATCGTAGAACATCACCACCGCGTGGCCGCCATGGACGACCCGCGCGTGTTCCGCGCCGAGCAGGATGCGGCGCGGTTCAGAGGCGTTGAAGAAGCGCTGCACGAACGCGATCAACTCGGCGTAGACGGCTGGCGTTAGCGTCACGCCCGCGCCAAGCCGGAAATCGAGCGGCGCCGGGTCGGTGATGTGCGCGCGTCCCGCCGCCGTGAGCGGGGCCAGATCGCCCGTGTACAGCCGCGCCAACGTCTCCGCCGAAAGGACGATGACGAAGCGCGCGTCGGCGTGTGGCCCCGCCTGGACTGTGGGCGATTGACCCTCGGCCAACACGACGTGCCACACGTCCTCTTCCGGCGCGAGATCGAATTGCACGACCAACGCGGCCTCTAACGTCACCGCAGCGGCGTAATGTTCAGCCAACGCCTGCAACATCGCAACATTTGTGGAATCCAACATTTGATTCATGTCTATAGCTCCTGTGTGTAGTTTTTTTACGTTATGCGTGTGCTTGCAAAAACGTCTCCAGGACGGCGTTGAACGCCGCCGGATTATCCTGATTCAAGATGTGATGCGCGTCCTGTATCTCGACCAGTTGGCTGTGGGGATGTTGGCTATGCCACGCCCGCGCCATTTTCTGAATGAAGCGCATCTCGTGGTCGCCGTAGACAATGAGTGCGGGATGCGGGGGATGTCCCGGCAAGCCCTCGACCAGGTCGCGCAGCATCTCGTGGGTCAGGTGCGTGATCGCCTCCTTACCTGTGTACGCTACAGTTTCCCTCAGATAAGCCTGGGTTGCCTTGGTCAAGGCTTTGTGTTCGGCAAACGTGCGGTTGAAGGCCCGCGTCGGATACAGTTTTATCAACAGGCTGATGAGCGGATTCGCCGCTTTCGTGATGGCGGGGAGCTTAAAATACAGCGGGCCGCCGCTGATATGCACCACCGCCTTGACCCGCTCTGGATACCGCTGCGCCGCCTGCTGGACTACCAGACTGCCTAGCGACAGGCCCGCCAACACCGCCTGCTGGATGTGCAACTCGTCCAGCAGCGCGATGATGCAGTCGGCGGCCGTGGTGGAGAAGCGCAGCTTGCGCTCTATCGGGGCCGAGTAGCCGTGATAGGGCATATCCCAGACGATCACCCGGTAGCGGTCTTCCAGCGCCGCGACCTGCGTTGCGAAGGTGCGATGATCCATCGCCACGCCGTGCGAGAACACTATCGCCGGGGCTGCTGTTGGCCCGTAGACCTCGTAATACACGGTTCCCACGTTGGTTTTTAGATACATTGGGACCTCCTTGCTGTCTCGCCCCCTACTGTACGCTATATCAGGGGCGGTTGCAAGGGACTTCTGGGGGAGTGCAACTCATACTTTAGTCCTAGTGCTCCGTGGCGAAATGGGGAGCTAACGCTCTTTGGGGAAACGTCATAACGTATCAGGCTCATGCCGGATTGCCAAATCCAGCGGCGAAACGGGGATTTGGCAATCCCCGCGGAGCAAAGTGTGATCAGTGGCGAAGACTTCGTGACACGACCCTTTTTGTAAACTTCAGGCGTGGTAGCCGACAATGGAGGCTGGCTTAACGCGCGTTTTCTGTCCCACCGTGACCTGAATGTGTTGATTCGTTGCCCTTATTTGCCGCCGACCCGGTGCGTGTAGGCTCAGGCGACCACCGGTTCTATGCTACGCTTTCCGCCAACACCCGCCGCAGGTACTGGCCCGTGTAGCTCTCCGCGACCTCGGCAACCTGCTCCGGCGGCCCCTCCGCGATGATGCGCCCGCCGCCATCGCCGCCCTCCGGCCCCAGATCGATGATCCAGTCAGCGGTCTTGATCACGTCCAGGTTGTGTTCGATGACGATGACGGTGTTGCCCGCGTCGGTGAGGCGGTGCAGCACGTCCAGCAGCTTCTGGATGTCGGCGAAGTGCAGGCCCGTTGTCGGCTCGTCGAGGATGTAGGCGGTGCGCCCCGTGGCGACGCGGCTCAATTCCTTCGCTAATTTCACCCGCTGCGCCTCCCCACCGCTCAACGTCGTGGCGCTCTGCCCCAGCTTGAGGTAATCCAGCCCCACATCCAGCAACGTCTGGAGCTTGCGCGCGATCTTGGGATGGTTCTCGAAGAAGTCCAGCGCCTCCTGTACGTCCATATCCAGCACGTCGGCGATGGACTTGCCCCGGAAGCGGATTTGCAGCGTCTCGCGGTTGTAACGCGCGCCGCCGCACTCCTTGCACGTTACCCACACGTCGGGGAGGAAGTGCATCTCGATCTTCTTCTTGCCATAACCTTTGCACGCCTCACAGCGCCCGCCTTTCACGTTGAAGCTGAACCGCCCCTGGTCGTAGCCGCGCATCTTGGCCTCTGGCGTGGACGCGAAGACGCGGCGGATCTCGCCGAACAGCTTGGCGTAGGTCGCCGGATTCGAGCGCGGCGTGCGCCCGATGGGGTCTTGCGTGATGTGGATGACCTTGTCGAGATGCTCCAGTCCTTCGATTTCGGCGTAGGGGCCGGGGCGCGTCTCGGCGCGGTTGAGGGCGCGGGCCAACGCGGGATGGAGCGTCTGCGCGACGAGGCTGCTCTTCCCGCTGCCGGAGACGCCCGTGACGCACGTCATCACGCCCAGGGGGAAGCGCGCGCTCATCCCCGCGAGGTTGTGTAGCGTGGCCCCGTGGAGCACCAGTCTCCCGTTCTCCGGTTCGCGCCGCCCGCCGTTGGGCGAGACCACGACCTCGCGCCCGCTCAGGTACGCGCCGGTGAGCGACTGCGGATGCGCCCGGATGACGTCCGGCGGCCCCTCGGCCACCACCTCGCCGCCGAGGATGCCCGCGCGCGGCCCCAGGTCGATGACCCAGTCGGCGGACTCCATCGTCTCGGCGTCGTGCTCCACCACCAGCACGGTGTTGCCCATATCGCGGAGCTGTTCCAGCGTGTCGAGCAGGGCGCGGTTGTCGCGCGCGTGCAGGCCGATGGACGGCTCATCGAGGATGTAGAGCACGCCCACCAACCCGCACCCAATCTGGCTCGCCAGGCGGATGCGCTGCGATTCGCCACCGGAGAGGCTCGGCGCGGGGCGATCCAGTGTGAGGTAGTGCAGGCCCACGTTGAGCATAAACTGCAAGCGGTCGCGGATCTCCTTGAGCACCTCCCCGGCGATCTCCAACTGCTCGGCGTCGAAGGCGGCGTAGAGCGAATCCACCCAGGCGTGGGCCGCGTCGATGGGCAGCGAACTGACCGCCATCAGCGTCTTCCCGCCGACGGTCACGCCACGCGCCTCGGTGCGCAGGCGGGCGCCCGCACAGGCCGGGCAGGGCAGGTCGCTCATAAAGCTGGTGTACCAGCGCCGCGAGGCCTCCGAGTTGGTCTGGTGGAAGCGGCGCTGGATGCACGAAACGACGCCCTCGGTAACGCGCTCGCTCTCGCCTTTCCAGCTCCCGTTCTGGGATTCGCTCTCGTAGGTGAGGCGGATGCGCTCCTCGCCGGAACCGTAGAGCAACATCTCGCGGAAGCCCTCCGGCAACTCGCGCCAGGGCGTCGCCAAATCCACGCCGAAGTGCTGCGCGACCGCGTCCACATGGTAATATGTCCAGGTCCCCGCCTTCTTGCGCAGATCGCCAAACCAGCGCGTGGCCCCATCCAACAGCGAGAGCTTCGGGTCAACCACGATGCGGTCGATGTCCACTTCCAGCTTCGTGCCCAGGCCGTTACATTCCGGGCACATCCCCAGGGGCGAATTAAAGCTGAACAGTTGCGGCGTCAGTTCCGGGAAGCTGATGGCGCAATGCGCGCAGGCGTTGTGCTCGCTGAAGAGCAGCACCTCGCCATCCACCACATCCACTAGCGCGAGGCCCTCGCTGGCCTGGAGCGTCGTCTCCACCGAGTCCATCAGCCGCGTCTCGAAGTCCGCGTCCGGCGCGTCGGGAATCACCAGGCGATCCACAATCAGCTCAATGGTGTGCTGCTGCGTCTTTGCCAGCTTGATGCGCTCGGTCAGCTCCACCGGCACGCCATCAATGCGGGCGCGGAGATAGCCGTCTTGCCGCGCCTGCTCGAGCAGGTCGGCGTGCGTGCCCTTGCGCTGGCGCACTACCGGCGAGAGCAACTGGAACCGCGTCCCGGCGGGCTGCGCGGCAATCTGATCCGCGATCTGCTGCGCGCTCTGGGAGCGGACGGGCCGCCCGCACTCCGGGCAATGCGGCTCACCGACGCGGGCGAAGAGCACGCGCAGGTAATCCATCACCTCCGTGACCGTGCCCACCGTGGAGCGCGGGTTCTTGCTCACGGCCTTCTGCTGGATGGCGATAGCCGGGCTGAGGCCGCCGATGAAATCCACGCGCGGCTTCTCCATCTGGCTGAGAAACTGGCGCACGAAGGAGGACAGGCTCTCCACGTAGCGCCGTTGCCCCTCGGCGTAGATGGTATCGAAGGCCAGCGACGACTTCCCGCTCCCGCTGACGCCGGTGATGACGACCAACTTATGGCGCGGAATCTGCACGTCGATGCGCTTGAGGTTGTGCTGCTGCGCACCGCGCACGGTGATGTATTGTGGATCCATGGGCGTCTCCTTCGTGAAACTTTAAGGGGGATATGAGGGCGAAAGATTAGAACTTGCGTTCTATTTCGCCTTCATTATACCACAATCGTTGACTTTTGCGTAAGGGTATCTATACTGTGCTTGATTGAGACACGCGAATTAGTACAGTTCAGTTTGCCATTTTCCAGCTTCCGAGGAGAACGCCATGGCAATTCTCATAGATGAAACTAAACGGGTAGTAGTCCAGGGCATCACCGGACGTGAAGGGATGGCCCGGACGCAGTTGATGGTCAATTACGGCACGCAGGTGGTGGCCGGGGTGACGCCGGGCAAGGGCGGGATGGATGTCGAAGGCATCCCCGTCTACGATACGGTGACAGAGGCGTGGGAGCAAGCCGGGCCGCTGGACATCAGCGTGCTGTTCATCCCCGCGCCGCTGGTGCGGAGCGCGGCGCTGGAGGCGATTGACGCCGGCGTGAAGCTGCTGGTCATCGTCCCCGACCGCGTGCCGATTTACGACGTGCTGGCGATTGCCAAGCGCGCGAAATCCGCCGGAGCGCGCTTCATCGGGCCGAACACGCTCGGTGTCCTCAGCCCGGATAAGGCCGTGCTCGGTATGATCGGCGGGCGGGCGGCGGCGGCCAAGTCGTGGTTCTTCCCCGGCCCGGTGGGCGTGGCCTCGCGCAGCGGCGGTATCACGTCTTCGATGGCGTACTACCTGGCGCGCGAAGGCATCGGCGCGACCACGCTCGTCCACGTCGGCGGGGATGCCGTCGTCGGCCTGCCGCATCCCGACGTGATGCTCGAATTCGAGCGCGATCCCGACACGCGAGCCGTCGTGATGTTCGGCGAGATCGGCACCAGCCAGGAAGAGCGCGTCGCCGACCTCATCGAGGCGGGCGCGTTCACCAAGCCGCTCGTCGCCTACATCGGCGGGAAGGCGGCCAAGAGCGGCACGCGCTTCTCGCACGCCGGGGCCATCGTCGAAGGCGGGCGCGGGACTTACGAAGGCAAGGTGGAGCGCCTGCGCGAAGTCGGCGCGACGGTGGTGGAGCAGAGCAAGGAGTACGTGCAGGCGGCCCAGGTGATCGGCCTGCCGACGTTCCGCATTCTGCTGCGGCATGTATTGCCCAATGTGATGCGGCCGGTACTGGTCATTGGC
>SLSP01000222.1 GCA_007130345.1 Thermoflexales bacterium | reverse complement strand
CTGCCCCGGCGCAGTTCGAGCGTTTTCTCGCTTCCGCTGTAATCCACGAACTGCGCGGCGGTGACGGCGACCGGCAATTTCCCGCCCTTGCGGATGGGAATCAAGCCTTTCTGAAGGTGTAGAGCTATCGCCGCGCCCAGGATGAACCCTAGCGCGTCGATTCCGGCGACGTAATCCAGCGGCACAGCGCGGAAGGGCGCGGCCAGGTCGGCAATCAACTGTGCGAACGCGGTCGGATCAGCGAATAGCGGGGTCACGTCACAGCGTCCGCCGGGGGTCTGGGTGTCAATGAGGCGCAGGTAGTCTTTCACGGGAATTTTTATCCCTCGCTCACCACGTCTGGAAAAACTCGATGGACTCACCATTCGGCCCTTTGAAGAAGCCGACGGTGGCTTGCAGGTTGCCCAGGTCGGCGTCCTTTGGCTCCATCGTGATCTCGTACCCGGCCCGGCGGACGTGCTCAATGGCGGCGCGGGTGTCGCTGGTTGCCAGCGCGAGGTGGATGAGGGCCGGGACATCGGCGGGGGTGGGGGGCGTCTCTGATGTGGGCGCGCACAACTCGATGTGGCTGCCGTCGCCGGTGTCGAGCAGGATCATCGGGCGACCGCCGGGCGCGAATTCCGCCACGACGCGCATTCCAAGCACGTCGCGGTACAACTTGAGCGAGGCATCCCAGTCGCGGGTCTGGATGGAGATGTGGTGGATGCCGCAGCCGGGAATGATGGGATTTTCAGTGGGGTGGGTCATCAGAGTCCTCCGGGTTAGGTTTGAGCATAGTATTCTCAATGTGCCAATCGAGCGGCAATCACATGGAGCGCTTCCAATAAAGTCAGAGCCGAATGGTCTTGAATGCCCTGGGGCGTGTGTTGGTGGAACGGAAATGTTTGGGATGTTCGGTGATGTGGGGCTGAATCCCAACGCGCTATCAAAGCGTTGTGTGCATCCATATAGTGAAAGCGGAACTTTTGTCTGAGAACGGGGAGTTGTTCAGAGAATTCCAGAGTTGATCCGTCTATGAACTTGATACGCCCCTTGATGAATCCTAGACACAGATGGGTGTCTATTCGGCGCTCAATTTTGCAAGTCACGATAATGCCTTCCAGTGCGTAGAGTTTAGCGTCGACTGCCGCCAGATACTCGGCTATGTTCATAGCCGAGTATCTTCCACAATGCTCAATTGCCGCGCAGTTTCACGATAAACATCCAATACGTAGCCCCACTCGAACCAGATTGCGTCGTCCCCTAGCTTTCCCGCGTTAAATCTACGCTCGAATTGTTCCGAGGTCATGCCGTGTTGGGCCTCAAGCGCGGCAAGCTGTTGTTCGTAGAGTTGCAGATTCATTTCTAACGATTTGCGCTTCATCTGCAACCCGGATCGGACAATGGGGATAGCTTCTTGCTGCAATGTTACCGTCATCTCCATAATATCCTCCTCAAAACGATGCCCGGTTCTCGCCTAGAACGGCCGCGGCGCGATGCCGATGAGATAGCCGTAGCGGGCCTTGAAGTCTTCCAGCGAGAGGTTGGTCTGGGACGCCATCTGTGCCAGCAGGATTTCGTTGGTCGCGTCCTCTGGCTTGAGGCGGATCATAAATTTCTGCGCCGAACGGTAGGTGAAGGAGTCCGTGTTGACCTGGCGCACTTCGGTGCGGCCCGTCTCGGGGTCCATCATGCTTTCCAGCGGGATGGGCGCGATCTGGTTGTTCTGGATGGTGATAGTGGCATGGGTGCCGCCTTCGAGCAGGAAGGTCACGGCGGCCTCGCCCAGGCTGCGGGTGTAGTCCACGTCAAACGCGATGGGGTCGGCGCAGCGCAGTTCGTAGCCAATTTCTTTATCGACGATGCGCATCTTGATGCCCAGCGCCTTGAGGTCAAGCAGCAGTTGGCGCTTGACCATATCGGCGAAGTTGATCTCCGAGAGGCGGATGTGGCCGTGCGCGTCGCGCTCCACGTAATCGAGTTGCTGCAAGTCGTTGTGCGACATGTGCTCGATCACGCCCTCGGCGATGAGGGCGATGCCGTAAGGCTTGCCATCCACCAGCCGGCGGATGATGGACGTTGCCAGGATGTCCACCACTTCTTGCAGGCGGATGATGCGCGTGCCCCATTCCTCTGGAATCAGCGTGATGGTGGCCCCCGCGCTCTTGCCGATGCCCAGCGCCAGATGCCCGGCCTTGCGGCCCATCGTCACGCCGAGATACCAGCGCTGCGTGGTGAGCGCGTCTTCCATCAGCCGCCGCACAATGCGCGTGCCGATCTCGCGCGCGGTCTCAAAGCCGAAGGTGCGAATATCATCGGGGAGCGGCAGATCGTTGTCGATGGTCTTGGGGACATGGACGGTGTGGATGGTCGTGCCCAGGTTTTCCTGCGCGTATTTGGCGACACGGTAAGCCGAAAACGCCGTGTCATCCCCGCCGATGGCGACCAGATAGCCAATCCCGGCTTCGATCAACGCCTTGCCGCAATTTTCCAGCGTGGCCTCCGCCTTGGTGGGATTGGCGCGCGAGGTGCGCAAGATGCTGCCGCCGACGAGGTGGATGCGGCTCACATCATCGATGCTGAGGGGGGTGCCGAGCAATTTGCCTTCCATCAGGTGCTTGAAGCCGTCATAAATCCCCACAACTTCCATCCCATTGGTGATAGCCTGAATAGTGGCGGAGTGAATTACACCGTTGATACCAGGAGCCGGGCCGCCTCCCATTAAAATGCCAAGTTTTCCTAGTTTGGTAGTCTCCCTCTCTTTTTCCATAAGAATAACTCCTCTCCAGTTTCGTTGTGACGCGGGCGCGTCGTGTGTCGGATGATTTTAAGCGATGTTATTAAATGTAGTTTAGCACAGCTCTTCCAATAGTACAATGTGAGGGCGGGGCGTTTTGACCTTCAGTTGACCTGCGCTATACTTAAAATAATCGGGCTGGTGAAATTCCCCCACATTTTCCAAAAGAACTACGCAAGGCGGGAGGTAATGGTGAGCGACAAATTATTCGGTAATCCATACAATGACTATACGGTAATCCGCAACGAAATCTTCGACCGTATCATGCCTTTGCTCGCATCCGACGAGTGGAAGGTGTTCTGCGTGGCGCTGCGCCATGAACTGAGCGCGACTTCGCCAGAGGCGGGCCTCAGTCTGACGGACTTCATCGAGCGATCCGGTATCAAAGAATTGGACGTGGTGCAGAAGGCGCTGATGGCCTGTGTGAGCGCGGAATTTCTGCGCCTCGTGGATGATGAGGAGACGACGGAAGCCGTCTATGCCCTGAACGACGCGCTCTCCATAGATCGCTTCGTCGAGGAGAGTGAAGCCGAGGTCGAAGAAGAGACCTTCCCCATCCCCAAGGCCATTCCGCCGGAAAAGGCCCGCGCGTACCGGGACTTGATGACCTTCGGTGAGGCGATGGCCGCCGAGCCTAAATCCGCCGTGGTGGAGCAAGCCGTCATCATCAACGACCTCGTGGTGGTGCTGGCCTGGATCCGCCTGGGCGAGGAGATGGAGCATCTGGCACAAGTAGACCGCTTCCAGGCCGTGATGGATCGGCTGATGGCCCAGGTGCCGCCGGTTCCCGAAGCCATCGCCGAAATCGAGGCGGAGTTAGAAGCCGAGGCCCTGGAGTCCGAAGAGGCCGGCCAGGAGGAGGACACGGACGAGGACACGCTCGATCTGGCCTCGCCCGAAGGGCTATGGCAAGCCACGCTCACCATCCTGGAGACCAAGATGCGCAGCAGCCTCTTCAAGTGGGTCAAGGGGACGGAGCCGCTCTCGTTAGAAGGTGGCGTGCTGACGGTAGCAGCGCCCAACAAGCGCACCTGCGACTGGTTAGAGACCGGGAAGATGGCGAACACCATCAAGAAATCCTTCGCCTCGGTGGCCGGGGATATAACATTGGAATTCGTCGTGGAGGCGTAAGGACGGTACCGCCGCGTGATGAGAGCGCAGCACCGCAAAAGCCGACCCCGAACGGCCAGATTAGGGCTAGGCGGGGTCTATGCTTTTTCTGGGAAGTATTATATAATGACGCTGATGAGGAGTAAGGAGGAAGTCAATATCATGGCTACATTTATTATGCTATCAAAATTTTCACTACGCAACGTGGGAGAGATCAAGTCTCTGGCAGACATCGATGAAGCCCTGGATCGCCGCATCCGCGAGGAATGTCCGCGCGTTAAGCGGCTTGCCAGTTACGCGCTGTTGGGAGAATACGACTTCCTCAACATCTTCGATGCTCCAGACGCCACAGCAGCGGCCAAAGTGGCGCTGATCATTCAATCGTTGGGGATGGGCTCCACACAGACGTTGACCGGTATCCCCTTCCAAGAATTCCGTAACCTGGTGGAGGAGATATAACGTGGGTCTTTCAGCCGAAGAACAACGCCGCATCGAAAAACTATCCACCCGGCTGATCGGACATTACGAATTCGACCAGCCCCCTGTGCCTGTAGAGAAGATTCTGTCGGCTCCTCCAGAGGGACTGAACAGCGTGGACATCAGCGACCTCTCACTGGTCTTTGGGATCGGCGAGCATCGCTACGAGTACCGGATGGCAATGGCACGCCTGCTGTACCGCGAAATCTGCCGCGCCAGCAGCAAGTGGGCCGAGGGCTTCCCGTACAGCAACGAGGCCGCCCGCTACTTCGCCGCCAGCTTGCTGGTACCGGAGCAGTGGGCCATCAAGAGCGCGCGGCGGCCGTTCGTCTCGCTCCAACAGTTGAGCGAGGATTACCAGGTGCCCGAATACGCGATGGCGAGCCGCCTGGTCAAGCTCGGCAAGCGCGTCAAAGGGATGTCGTAATCCCCCGCGCGGTCTGGCGAGAACTGAAACGCCCCCAACCGGGGGCGTTTTGTTGACTTCTTAAGCGCGCAAACGCGCCCTGCCCAAAATATGAGGCTATCGTGACGTCAGAAACTCATCCTTGCCCCCCTCCCATAACGGGGAACTTGCCGCCCCTCCTGCAAAAGCCGCGTGGCCCAAGCCGCGTGCTGCGCCGCCTCCTCGGCGTAGATCGACCGATCCCGGCGCGCGCGCCAGAAGAAATCGAAGCCGAAACCGCGCGCAACTACCGCTGGAACTTCGCCGTCAATGTGCTGGATGGCACCAGCTACGGCTTCGGCGAGAGCTTCATCTCCGCCCACACCATCCTGCCCCTCTTCATCAGCAAACTCACGCCCAACCCGCTGGCGGTGGGCCTCCTGGGCGTGGTGACGCAAAGCGGCTGGCTGCTCCCGCAACTCTTCACCGCCAACACCATCGAGCATCTGCCGCGCAGCAAGCCGGTGGTGGTCAATCTGGGCCTCTTCCTGGAGCGCGTGCCGCTCTGGGTGATGATCCTGTCCGCGCTGGTAGCCGGACACGCGCCCATGCTCGGCCTCGCGCTCTTCCTGCTGACCTACACCTGGCGCATCGTCGGCGCGGGCATCGTCGCCACCGCCTGGCAGAACATGATCGCCAACTGCTTCCCCGTAGAGCGACGCGGGCGCTACCTGGGCCTCACCAACTTCTTGGGCGCGGGCCTCGGCATCATCGGCGCGGGGATCAGCGCGTACATCCTGGAGACCACGCCCTTCCCCACCAACTTTGCGATCATTTTCGCCGTGGCGACCCTGTTGAATACGGTGAGTTGGGTCTTCCTCGCGTTGACGCGCGAAACGCCGCGCCCCAATCCCAACCCGCCGCCTAGCGAACGCGATTTCCTGCGCCAGTTGCCGGTCATCCTCCGCCAAGACCACAACTTCCGCCGCTACCTGACCACGCGCGTGCTCGGCACCCTCGGCGGGATGGGATTGGCGTTCATCACCATCGCCGCGCTCGCCCGCTGGCACATTCCCGACAGCATCGTGGGCCTGTACACCACGCTCACGCTCATCGGCCAGACGTGCGGCAACGTCGCCGGCGGGCTGCTGGCCGACCGGTACGGACATAAGCACTCACTGGTGCTAGGGGGATTGGCCGCCGCCGGCGCGTTCCTCATCGCGTGGCTCGCCGCCGCGCCGGCCTGGTACTATGCCGTCTTCGGCCTGATGGGACTCAGTTCCGGCATCGGCGTCGTCTCCGGCATCCTTATCGTGATGGAATTCAGCCCACCGGCGCAACGGCCCACCTATGTTGGCCTGGCGAACACCATCAGCGGCATCACGGGCATTATCGCCCCGCTACTCGGGGCCGCGCTGGCCGCGTGGAGCTACAGCGGCCTCTTCGCCCTCAGCGCGCTGGCCTACCTCGTCGCCACGGGCCTGCTGATCTGGCGGGTTAAAGACCCGCGCTCGATATTGGCATCATAAATCTCAAATCGGAGGATACGATGACCCATAACATCACCCGCCGCCAGGCCCTCGGCCTGTTGACCGGCTTGCTAGGACACACGGCCCTTGCTTCGGCCCGGCGCACTCTGGCCCGCAATCTGCCCGCCGACCGGGGAAGCGACGCCTGGGTACTCAAGGGACGCGCCATCCATACCGTCGTCTTCTACGAAGAAGCCTCGACGCAATCGCCCCGGCTGGCGACGCGCGCCCGCGACCAGAGCTTCGAGATTCTGGGAGAAGTCCGCGCGCCCTTCAGCGCGCACAACAACCTGTGGTATCACACGCCGCTTGGCTATGTCCATTCGGCGTGGGTGCTGCCGGTGCGCGTATATCCGCCGCAGCCGTTTATCGAGGACATCGGCGCGTGGGGCTTCTGGGGCGAGGTGGCGCAGATTTACGCCGAGGGCCGCACCGCGCCGGCGGAGACCGCGCCGCGTCAGTATCGCTTCTACGGGGGGAGCGTCTTCCACGTCATCGACGCGGCGCGTGACGCCGAGGGGAACGGCTGGTACAAGGTGCTGGACGACTTCCCGCCCCGCGATCACGGCTTCCAGTGGGTGAGCGCCAGCGACTTGCGCCGCATCCCCCGCGCCGAGATCGCGCCCATCCACCCATTTGCCGGGGAAAAGCATCTGGTCATCGACCTGGCGGCGCAAATGCTGACGTGTTACGAGGGCGAGCGGGAGGTCTTCGCCACGCAGGCGGCCACCGGCACCGGCGGACGCACGCCACGCGGCGAGTTCTGCGTGCTGCTCAAGCAGGCGTCGCGTCACATGAGCAACCGCCCCTACCCCGACGGCCCCGAACCGACCGGGGACATCTTCGACTTGCCGGGGGTGCCCTGGGTGGTCTTCTTCGACCTGATCGGCAATGCCATCCACGGCGCGTACTGGCACAACGACTACGGCATCGTCCGCAGTAGCGGCTGCGTCAACGTGCCCATCGACGCGGCGCGCTGGATTTACCGCTGGACCTACCCCATCGGCGGCTTCGAGGATGGCTTCATCCAGAGCACCTGCCGGGTGGGGACGCCTATCGTCGTCCGGTAGGCGGCGGGGCGACGAAGCCGAAGGTCGCGGCGACCTCGCGCCACAGGGTGCCGAGGGCGTCGTCGCCGATGGCCCGCGCGCGCAGCACGTAGAGCCAGGCGTCATCGCCCCGGATGACCCACGCCTCTGCCGGGCCGCCCTCCGGCCCCGGCCACGTCTCTGCGAAGTAGTAGGCGGAGCGCGTCTCCCAGGTCAACGACTCCGTGGCGGTGATTTCCGGCGCGTTTTCCTGGGGATGGGTGGCTTCCAGCATCACCAGCGCCGTATCGAAGGCGAGCGGCTTGGCCGGGCCGGGTGCCCACCAAAGCGCGACTTCGCCTTCACCATAGCGCCACACGCGCGCCCCGGCGTACTGCGTGCCCCACGCTTCCACCTCATCAAAGGCGCGCGGGACGCGCAGGTTCACGGCTTCGGGATGCACGCCCTCAAGCGCGTGGAAGGCCACCGGCGCCGGCTCAAAGGCCAGCAATGGCGCGCCAACCACATCCAGCGGCGTGTCGATATGTACGCGCACCCACCACGTCCCCGGAGCCGGCTCCAGCGGCAGATGCACCGGGCGATCCGCCGTGTAGCGCCCCCCCCCCACCGGCGATAGCTCGAACTCGGCGTAGCGCGCGCCGCCCGGCGCGATCACCGCTGCGGAGAGGGCCTCCGGCAATGCCGTGATGCCCGGCGGCGGCACAAGCTCCGCCTGGATGGTGCCCGGTTCCACCGCTGAGACCCGTTCCGGCCAGCGGAGGGTGAGGCGCAGCGGCGGAATCGGCGTCGGCGTGGGGGTGACGGTGGGCGTCGGTGTGACGGTCGACGTCGGCGTGGCGGTGGGGATGGCGGTCGGCGTGGGGGGCGGTGTGGGCGTGGGCTGGCATCCGATGAGGACCCATAACATCCCCAGAAAGATGAGATATAAACGGCGTGTCATTCTTGATCCTCCTCCAATTCCGATGGTTGTGATGTGTTGTTGATATGGAAGCCCGTGTGCGGGCCGCGTCGGTGGGACATCTTGACCATCAGGAGGGGCGTCAGCCCCCACAATCCCACCAGAACGCCGCACCCGATGACCACAAACGCCCAGGTCAGCATCTGCGGCTCAAACAAACTCCACAGCAGCAGCAAAAGGCCGAAGATAATGATGATACTGGCATAGATGATGACCGATTGAGATACCTGGCGCGCGGTGGCGAAGGAGCCGCGCCGGGCCCCGGTCATAATGCCCGTTTCGCCATTGAACATCAGGACATGCGGTTGGCCCTCGTCGTCGCGGTAGAAGGTGGTGTAGATAGGTTGCAGCAACAGCGTCCAGTTTCTGTCGAGATACTGCGGCACCCACTGGAAATCGCGCATTTGATTGCCGCCAGCGGCCTCGGCACATTCCTGGGCCGCGGCGGCGTGGGCCAGCGGCGCGACGTCGTCCCAGGCTTCGTCGGGCAGGCGTTCCGGCAACCCGATGAAGGCATCCGCCAGGAGCGCGCCGGTGCAGGGCACCGCGTGATCGAGCGACCACTGGCCCAAAACGTTGCGCAGACGCGGTTCGAATCTCATAGCGGGCACCCGGAGATTGTGGTAGGTGCGTTCCAAGTGCCCCGCGCGCAGTTCCCAGCGCAGCATCGTCCGCTCGACTTCCATGGTGCTCCAGCCCCCGGACGGACTGTATTTGTCTACATGGCTGCGGGTCGTGACGGCAAAGCCGGTTTCGCCCCGCCAATCCGCGACAACCTGCACATCGACCAGCCAGGCCGGGACGAAGACCTTCTGCAAGCGCGCCCGCAAGTTATCGACGGTCAAGTCCTGCGGCGGATAGGGCACCGCGCGGAAAAAGCGCTTCAGCGAGGCTTCGATGCGCGTGTCAACCAAAGACCGGAACGGGATCACCAACTCCAGCGGGCGCACGTAGGGCAAGGCCGCGGCGTTGTCGGCCAGCAGCGTCAGATCGGCCCGGTAACAGTGCGGGCAGCGCGGCAACGCGCCCGTGGGCGGGAACAGGTAGCGCCAGCCGCAGACGGGACACGCAATGGCCCGCGCGGCGTTAGAGGACATCGAAGGCCCTCGCTTGACGCTCAATGTTGAAGAGAATGATGCCGCTCAAGATAAAGAACAAGACAATGATGGGGAGATAGCCGGAAAAGAGCGTTGCCAACGCCAGAGCCACGATGAGCGCCTGGACACAGCGCACCTTGAACCAGGCGACGGGCCGTTGCCCGCTGACCTGACCGGTCTGGCCGTTGACCAGCAATTGATAGGTGACATCAGCATAGCGATATACCGCTACATAAGCTGGAACCAGAATGTAGCTCCAGCTTTCATCCTCCAACTTCAGCCCTACCCCAAAACCACGGCACTCCCCATGATCGCTAGGAGTGGCCTGCCAAGAACACCTATCGACAATTTGCTCGCGGACCTTCTCGCGCACACGTTGCCACGCATCCCCCAGAGCAACATCATACGTCAACGCGCTAATCCCGGCCAGATATTTGGGGTTATAGGGGACAGGATGCACATCAAATTCGGCCATCTGCTCTGCCAACACCTGGCTGATGGTCGTCGTCGCGCAGGCCAGCAAGTTGTCATAGACAATGCGCTCGAAGCCGGTTCTTTCTTTCCATGACGCGCCGATGTTGTCGCTCTTAAACATCACGCGCCAGGTAGCCTGGGCCGTGAACGTGAACATCCAGAAGGGCAAGTAAACGGCTCTGAAGCCCTCAAGCCGCGCCAACTGACGTAGACTGGCTGGCGTCATCCAACTGGTGCCGAACCACTCGCGCGCCAACTCCGGGCACGCTTCCTGGCTCACCGCGAAGGGGATAATCGCTTGCGGGCGCGGCGCGTTCTCCACCACATCGTGCTGGATGACTTTCTGCGAACCGCAGAAGGGGCAAGTAAACGCGATGAGTTCCGGTTCCACCGAAGTATTCGCGCCACAGTTGTTGCAGTGCCATTCGGCGCGCTGCGCCCCCCACCCTTGCCCGGTCTGTTGCAGCACGACCTCCTCAAACACCCCCTGGCGCAGCGTCTCATCTTCGGAGGCGAGGTCTTCGTAGTATCCGCAATACATACAGTGCAGACCATTGTCCGCGAAGGAGTAAGTAATGGGAGACTGGCAACGCGGGCATTTGACATCCAACACATGGCCTTGAGCCTCCTGCGGCACCGAGGGTTTGTGTACTCTGATGCCGGGGATGCCAGACTCTACCGGGATGTAGTTATCCAAAGAAAACTGCACTATCCTGATACTCCTCACGCATAACATGAACGTTGCTCCTCGCAGAACACCGAGCTACAGCACCTAATCCCTGAGTCCCCTGAAAAAAGTCCAAAAATCCGATTTTTCCACACGCGACCTACTAAATATATGAAATTCGCACGCGGAAAATCTACATCTCGTATCAAGTTTCTAAAAAATCGGATTTTTTAG
>SLSP01000493.1 GCA_007130345.1 Thermoflexales bacterium | reverse complement strand
GTTTGCCCGGCAGTGACGGTGAATTCGCGCTCCGCGTTGACGAAGAGCGTGCGGCTGAACGTGATGGTGTACGCATCGGAGTAGACGTTGGGGATGCTGAACGCGCCGCTCGCGTCGGTTGTAGCGGTGTAAACGCCGCGCGGCCCGGTCGCCGTGACGAGCGTTTCGGCTAACGCGCCCGTGCTGCGGCTTTCCAGCGCGACGGTCCCGGCGAGCGTCCCCTTGTCCGTCACGCAGATGCGCCCGGCGAGCGCGTTGTGTGTGATGTTTTGCGCGGCGACGTTCACCAGCAGGCTCGCGTCGAAGCGCAGGTCAACGCAGCCAACGTCTTGCGCGACGAAGGGCAACTCCAGCAACACGCCCGTCCCGCTGATCGGGTCGCTGCCCACGGGCAAGCTGAGGAGCGCGTCCCAACCGCCGGCGGTGGCGACGGTGTAGGTGAGACTCCCGGCGGGGAAGAAGTCGCCCAAGCGCGGGGTCAGGTCGGGGGCGGGGACGAGGATGCCGGGCGCGCTGGCCGTGCTGCTGAATTGGCTGCTTACTATGTCATCCTGCACGGTGACGTACACCGGGATGTAGACAGTTTGCCCTAACACGACTTCCTGATTTAGAATTTGCAGCGCGTTGCCGCCGGGCGCGGGCGGTTGGCCTTCCGGCGGCGCGGCCGGTGGCGTGCTGTCCGCGTGGAGGGCCTGGATGAAGTCATCCCACTGCGTCTGCCCGGCGAAGGTGGGGAGCGCGTTGGTATTGTAGAGCGGCCGCCGCCATTCGTCATCCAGCGGCGCGTAGATCGAGAGGCCGTACAGCCCGCTCAAATCCCAGGGGGCGCTGCCCACAAACGGATGCGGCGTCCCGCTCTGCGTGTAGTTGACGACGCGGGCGGCATCCAGCGCGGTGAGCAGGTCTTGCGCGGCAGTCCTGACCGCCTGGGGCAGGTCAGGGGAGGCGTTGACGCGCTGCGCGAGGTCGTAGAGGTCAACGTAGGTATCCGCCGCGTTGATGACGCCGTCCAGGTTCTCCTCGACGTGGGCGGCCTGGGCGATGAGGCTCCGCAGCGTGGGCGACAGGGCCGGGGTCACGCCGAGCAGTTCCCCGGCGAAGGCGTCGAGCGCGGGCAGGACGGTGGTGGAGAAGGCCGCCGTATCCCACACCGCAATATCGCCAGGGTAGGAGACGCTGAGGACTTGATCACGGTAGGTCGCGGCGACGTGCTGCACGAAGGTCGCGGGCGTGGTCGTATCCGTCACCACGCTGAAGTACGCGGCGTAGGGGTAGCGCGACCAGGTGAGGTTTTCGTGCGCGATGAAGTAGTCGGCGGCAAAACCGACTTCGGCCAGGACTTCGGCCTGCCCCATCAGGCAGCCATCGAGGTACAGCACGTCCAGCGGAGTCGCGGCGGTGAGCCAGGCGAGCGCGTCGCGCATCTGGCGGGTGGAGAGCGTGTCGCCGGCCTCGTCATCCCATAACATGCCCGGCACAAAGCCGAATTCGTACTCTTCCGGCTGCGGCGGGAACAGGTCCACACCCCAGCCGCCGCCGTGCCCCACCAGGCTGAGGAAGGTGTAATGCCCCGGATAGTGCGCCTGCGCCCAGGCCGCAAACGCGACGATGGTGCTTGGATCGCCGGTGTTGACCTCGCCGGCGGGGAAGCGGTTGACGCCGTCGGTGTAGGCCGCCCACTGGTGGGGATTGGCGTCCGGTTGGATGACATAGTACGCGCTGTCGCCGGGCGTCGGGCCATCCCACAGCACGATGATGTGCAGGTCGGGATTGGCGAGCATGGCCTGCTCAAGCTCGTTGACCATCCGGCGGCAGTGGACGGCGAGGTTGTTATCGCAGGCGAGGACGATCATCACGCGGAACTGCGTGGGCGCGACCGGCGGCAGGACAGTGAAGGCGTTGGGGAGCGTAAGCACCTGCCCCGCGCTGTAGACGGTGAGCGTGTAGACGCCCTCGGCGAGCAGGCTGACCGGCGCGACGGCGTGGAGGGTGCCGCTATCTTGCAGGGAGGGGGAGAGGAGTTCGACGCCGCCCAGAGTAGCCGTAATGGGCGCGCGCAGGTTCACGCCGGTGATGACGAGGGGGAGGTCGCCGGCGTTGGAGGCGGCGGTGGCGGGGGTGAGGGCTGACAATTCAGAAAACGGCAAGAGAGGAATTCCACCGTTGAGATAAATTAAATTTTGTTCCATGTAGCGTCCTACCACAATATCTAAATCGCCATCTCCATCAATATCTGCAAAAGCTACTGCGTTTGTTCGGGTTTGACCACCAAGATTTGTAGAAGTGTCAAAGCGACCTGTTCCATCGTTGTAATATAACTTACTTTGTGATGCATCCCATTCACCACTACCGGTAGCTAAATCCAGATAGCCATTGCCATTGACATCACCTAAGGTAACATCGAAAACCCGATTTGTCCCATTGTCAAAAGCATAGTGGGAAGGGAATTGTCCAGTCCCATCGTTGAAAAAGACAAAACTCGGTTCTCCTTGATCATTTCCCATAACAATATCAAGACTTCCATTGTTGTTCAGGTCTCCTAAAGTTACAGCAAGTGTTGAAACCGGAGTGATTATAAGCGTTTGAGAAATTGTGAAATGGCCTGCGCCATCATTAAAGAATACATATTGGCCCAGCACAATGTCAATATTTCCATTGTTATTTAGGTCACCAACAGCAAGCCCCCGTCCATTCCAGTCATTCCTCCCTACTTCAACAC
>SLSP01000335.1 GCA_007130345.1 Thermoflexales bacterium | reverse complement strand
GCAACATTCGTTGAGTAGTCAGTACTGTGGATGCCCACAGTCCCAGCGCGGTTAAGCCTGCCCCGTTTGTTTACCTATCCTTCGGTGCTCGTGCTTACTCGCTGGTGACTTAAACACTGGGAGTAGGATGCGTGCCCATAGCCCATCCCGCTGCTGAACTCTGATTCAGCCGTCCGAACGTTTAATACCGTGTGGCGTTATGCCTTAACGACACGCTTTTATATCTAGGACAACGATCAACCAACCGGAATGATCCGGTGGAGGGCTATACGCATGACTATCGAAGTACGCCTGACCAAACTGCAAAACCTGATCAACACTGGTCAACACGATCAGCTTGATACCCAACTCAACCTGCTACGACTGCACGATGTAGTAGAGCTGCTGGTTAACTCTGAGGCCGATGATCAATTAGCCATTTACAGAGCTTTGCCAGAAGGTCGCCAACTGGACGTGTTCACTGCGCTGGATGATCAGCGGCAACTGCAATTGCTGATGGCGTTGAGCACGGCGGAAAAGCGTGCGGTGTTTTCTAGCTTAGGGGTATCACGCCGTATTGAAGCCTTTGACTATGCCGGTATTGACCACAGCATCCCGCAGCCAGACGAGCGCGAGGTGCTGAAAACCCTACCGCAAGACCTGATGGCTCGAGTGAAAGAGTGGTTCATCTCTCCAACTGCTCAAGTGGGTCGTCAGCATTAAAATCCGTGTCACGCTGAAGCACTGCGATCTTTGATTGATCCGTAGGCTAGGCTCGTTCTGCACGGGCACTGATTTAAATGCTGTTCTCCTGCTCCCTTGTCGCCCCCGCTCGCGACAGGGGGGCACTGCTTGCGGTGCTGTGCGTTAGTTTCACCCTACACCCGACTCATGCTGAAACCGTGAAGGATGTGGTGAGATTTGCCGTTGAGCTAAAGCTAAGGACAACATAACTATTATGAATCATAATCATACCCACACCCATATCCTCCCCAAAGACGCGGATAAACACACCCAGCGTTATCGTGCGATGCGCAACGTCAGTTTAATTGGCGCGGCTGGAAATATTGTATTGGCCGGATTTAAAATCCTGTTCGGCTTCATTGCCCAATCACAAGCCCTGATTGCCGATGGTCTGCATTCCCTCGCCGATTTAGCGACCGATATTATGGTGGTGTTTGCGGCGCGTCACAGCAATAAGGCGGCGGATGCCGATCACCCTTATGGTCATGCCCGCATTGAAACGGTGTTCACCGTCGCGCTGGGGGCGGTGCTGATTCTCACCGGTTTAGGGGTTATTTTTGATGCCGGTCAACGCCTGATTGAGCCAGACAGCTTATTACAGCCTTCCGCCATTGCTCTGGCAGTAGCGGTTTTGTCCATTTTGGTTAAAGAAGGGCTGTATCACTACACTTTAGCCGTTGGTAAACGGGTCAACTCCAATTTACTCAAAGCCAATGCCTGGCACCATCGCACGGATTCCATTTCTTCGGTGATTGTCTTGATCGGTGTGGGCGGCACCTTACTCGGTTTTGCCGCCTTAGATGCACTGGCGGCCATTGGGGTTGCGGTGATGATTATCAGCATTGGCTGGAGACAAGGCCGTAAAGCGGTTGAAGAATTAATCGATACCGGACTAGACCCCGATCGGGTGGCGGCCATTGAAACCGCAATGGCTGAAGTCGAGGGGGTGCATAACCCGCATCAGTTGCGCACTCGGCGCATGGGGGGTGAAGCGATGGTGGATGTGCATGTCCAGGTCAATCCACGCCTGAGTGTTTCCGAAGGTCATCAGATTGCTGAATATGTGCGCACCCGCGTGATTGACTCCATTGATGAAGTCAGCGATGTCACCGTGCATATTGATCCCGAAGACGATGACAACGTCTGTTTTGACCTACCGCTGCGGCCAGCGGTTATGCAAGATTTGCACACCCGCTGGCAAGCCCTGATTGACAGTACCCAGATTAAAGCGGTGAATCTGCACTATCTGGACGGTAAGATTGATTTGGAAGTGATTGTGCCGCTGGATCGGGTAGACAATGTCCAAGCCGCCCGCGAATTAAGCCAGCAGTTGCGCACGGCAGCGGCGGACTGTGACTATCTGCGCTCAGTGCAGGTGTATTTTGGATGATTCGATGAGGTATTGAATTTCGGACTGGACGCTCAAACCTCTTGAGCGTCCAGTCTGCTTGGACCGCAGGTTAATTAATATGCTCACGATACTCGCTAACCGTCGTTTCCGCCATCTGTTTGCTGCCCAAGTTTTTTCATTACTGGGTGCCGGTTTGGCGACGTTTGCCTTAGCGCTGTTGGCGTATGACTTGGCTGGAGGAGATGCTGGTGTCGTTCTGGGTACGGCACTGGCGATTAAAATGCTGGCCTATGTGTTTGTGTCACCGATTGCCGGAGCGATTGCGGCTCGGTTTCCACGCCGATCGTTTTTAATCACATTGGATCTGTGTCGCGCCAGCATGGTAATGCTGTTGCCCTTTGTCACAGCAACGTGGCAGATTTACGTCCTAGTGTTTCTGTTCCAGAGCTTCTCTGCGGCCTTTACCCCGGCTTTTCAGGCGACCATCCCAGAAATTCTGAAAGACGAGCGCGACTACACCCGTGCTTTGTCGTTATCGCGTTTGGCCTATGATATCGAGTCCTTATTAAGCCCTACCTTAGCCGCGGTGTTGCTGACTGTGATCAGTTTTCAGTGGTTATTTTTTGGTACCACACTCGGTTTTCTACT
>SLSP01000516.1 GCA_007130345.1 Thermoflexales bacterium | reverse complement strand
CTTGTTACGGGGAGCAAGGAGACGACTTTCGACCAGCACGACCAAGCCGTCGTCTCGCAGGTGAACGTGGCGCATTTGACCCAAATTTACCACGCCGCGCCGGGGGAACCGGAATTGGACGATGACGCCGTGGCCCGCGTGGTAGAGGACTACCTGACCTGGGTGTGCAATACTTACAGCGGCACGCGCCTCTACGGGGCGGCCAACACGCCGCTAGGTCAGGGCAAATCCCGCCTGCGCTTACCAGAAGTGTTCATCCCGCTCACGCTGGCGCGTTTCCGCCCGCCCCGCGAGCGCGACCTGGAGCATCTGGCCGGCGACGGGGCCGACGAGGAGGCTCTGGCCCGCGCTTGGGTGCATTGGGCCGCGCGCGAAGGCCACCAGGGAGAGGTCGTCCCGCTCAAAGACCTGCTCACGCTCAACGGGCGCGTGGCCGTGGTAGGTGGGGCGGGCAGCGGTAAGAGTACCCTGCTGGCTTATCTGGCGATCACCCTGGCCGAAGCCGCCGCGCAGGAACCGCCCTATCAACTCCCCTGTGATTTGCCCGATCCGGAGCATCTGCCCCTGCCGCTGCTGATTCCCCTGCGCTACTACCGCGATTATCTCAATCGCTGTGATCTCGTGCCGCACCAGTCGTTGCCCTCCCCCGAATTGGGCACCCTGGCGGACTTCATCCCCTGGTATTTGCAACGTCGCAATCCGGCCTTGAAGCTCTCCCGCGACTTCTTCAATCGCTTGCTGAAGGGCGGCGGCTGTCTGCTGCTCCTGGATGGCCTGGATGAGGTGGTCAACCGCGAGGAGCGCGGGATGGTGCGCCAGGAGGTCGAATACCTGCTGGATGCCGTCTATCCCGGCAACCGCTGTATCGTCACGGCGCGCGAGGCGGGCTACACCGACGACGCGATTTTCAGCAACACCTTCACCCGCCTGGACGTGCGCCCGCTGGAGCAACCGCAGATCACAGAGTTGGTGCGCAACTGGTGCCACCTGCTCTATCCCGGCGCGGTGAACGCGCAAACCGAGGCTATCAGCGCCGCCATCGCCGACGTGAACCGCTTGCGCGCCCGCGAGGACTTGCCGCCGCTGGTCAACACGCCCTTGATGACCACGATGGTGATCAGCGTGAAGTGGGACAAAGCCGAATTGCCCCGCGAGCGCGCCCGGCTCTATGAAGCCTGCGTGGAAGTCATTCTTCAGGCGCAGTATATCCCAACGGAAGGCCCCCGCGATACGGCGCGCAAAGAGATGGTGGAGTGGGGCGGCCCGTGGCAGGAGCAGCAAGATTGGCTGGCGCACCTGGCTCTAGCAATGCACGCCGGCGGCAAGGATGGCTCGGCGATCCGCGAGACGCGCCTGCGCGAGATGCTGGCAGAACACGTCACGCCGGAGGCGCTGACGCAGTTCATCCAAGCCGTGCGTGACCGGGGGGGCCTGCTGGAAGAGCGGGGGGAGTTCTTTCAATTTCTGCACCTCACCTTCCAGGAGTTCCTGGCCGCGCGCCTGCTGGCAAAACAGCGCCGCGCGGGGTGGGCGTGTCTGCTGGAACGCCTCACCGATCCGTGGTGGCGCGAGGTGATCCTGCTGACCTACGGCTTTGCGCGGGCCGACTACGCTCCTGGGGCGAAAGAATACTTGGACTGGCTCTCGACGGCGCCGGAAGGCGCGGGCCGTCTGGCCGGGTTAGAACTGGCGGGGGCGGCGTTGCTGGAACTGGAACAGCCCGACGCGGCCCACCGCGAGACCCAGGCCGCGCGCCTGGCTGCGGCGGTGACGCGCCCGCCGGCATCCGCGCCAGCAGGGTTGCGCGCCCGCGCCGGGAACGTGCTGGCGCAACTCGGCGATCCGCGCGCGGAGATCACCACACTGGCGGGGATGCGCTTCTGCTACGTGCCGCCGGGCCGCTTCTGGATGGGGAGCGATGAAGATGAACGCGAGCAGCCGGCGGGCTGGCACGCGGGCCTGGACTATGGCTACTGGATCGCGCAATACCCGCTCACAGTGGCGCAATGGCGGGAATATGTGGGGGCCAGCGGTCATCAGCCGAGGGACAAGGACAGTTTGCAGGGCGTGGAGAATCATCCGGTAGTGTGGGTAACGTGGCACGAAGCGCGGGAGTTGACCGCTTGGCTGACAGACCGCGTGCAGCAGGCCGGGTGGTTGCCTGCGAACTGGGCGGTGCGTCTGCCGAGCGAAGCGGAATGGGAGAAGGCGGCGCGGGGCGGAGAGCGAGTGCCGCAGGTTCCACAGATGCGGGCCTTGCAAACCGAGTTGGCAACCCTGGGGGATGTCGTGTTGGTAGCTAACCACGCGCCTCGGCGGGTTTATCCGTGGGGCGATGAATGGGTTAAAGACCGGGCCAACACGAGCGAATCTGAATTGAGTACGACTTCGCCAGTGGGTATCTTCCCAGAAGGGGTTAGCCCGTATGGTTGCCTGGATATGGTAGGTAACGTGTGGGAATGGACGCGGAGCCATTTCAAGAATTATCCTTATCAGGCCGATGATGGCCGGGAAAATTTGGAGGCGGGGGATAGTGTCACGCGGGTGTTGCGGGGCGGGGCCTTCTACAACTCTCAGAGGTACGCCCGCTGTGCGTACCGCCACGGGTACTATCCGGACCTCCACCTCAGGAGCTACGGGTTTCGGGTGGTGGTCTCCCCATCTCGCCTCTGATCTCTGGGCCTCTGGCCTCTGGTGACTCTGGAAAAAAGAAGCCAAGATCG
>SLSP01000225.1 GCA_007130345.1 Thermoflexales bacterium | reverse complement strand
ATTGTGCCACACCGCCCGCTTGAAGGCGAACCACTCAGCGTGTCGATCGTGCTGGAAGCGGACGGGCAGTCGCGTGCCGCCCCCCGCCCCCCCATGCACCCCGGCAGCGCGCGCGGGGTAGACGTGGGGCTGACCACCTTCGCGGTATCGGATGACGACGGCAGACATATCCCTGTTGCGGGGACTGACACGACCCCTGGCTTTTGTGGCATTGCGAAAAGTGATCTGCGTTCATCAAGGAGGCGCATTATGCCTTACGAAATTCTCGAAGACACGCCCTACGAGGGCGAAATCCACATTTTGACAGATGTGGCCGATTTGGACGCGCTGCCTCTCGCCGGGCGGAAGCTGCTCACGGTCTACCAGATGGAGCAGTTCCGCGATTTCCCCAGCGCGCTGCTGGCGCTGGCGGAGACGGCGGAACTACCCTACGTCGCCGCGTGGCTGCGCGCGCTGGCGCAAGCGGAAGCCTGCCGGTTGGAAGTCTGCCTGACCGCGTATGCCAGTCCGCAAGTCTTCGCGCGCTACACCGTCGCCGCGAAGTGGACGCCCGCGTTGAGCTTCGAGGCGACGCACGACCTGCCCTACAAGACGCCCGCGCTGTTGCGCCAAGTCTACGCGCTGGTGGGCAAGATCAACTTCGATGGCTATGGCTACGCCGGCGGCCTGCTCTGCCCGCCAGACCAGTACCCCGATCTTGGCAGCTACGACAAGTGGCGCGACGAGTCTATGCCGGATTACAAAGGCTCTATGGCGTTCTACCAAACCTGGACGGGCGACCTGTTGCTGGTCAACGCCGAAGGACAGGTGGGCTGGTACGTTCACGACGATGCCGCCAAATGCCAGATCATCGGCACACTGGAGACGGTGCTGCCGGAATTGTTCGCCGCGTTGGGCGAGAACCGGCCCTTCGCGCCGTAACCACTTTACCCATATCGCAGACGCGCGCAACGCGCGTTATCACAAGCATTGGAGGCTATGGACATGCAACTTCCCCCTATGAAATGCACCGTTTCAACCATCCAACAGGAACTCATCGCGGCCGCGGTTGAGGCGCAGGAGGTGTTGAAGCGCGCCGGGCAGCAGACCGCCTGGTTGGTCTTCATCCTCGACGCGGGCAACGCCAGCTTCTACGTGTACGGCGGCAGCGAACCGCTCCCGCAGCCCCTCGATCCGGGCCTGGCTTTCTGCGAGGATGAACTGACCGCCGGGGAATTTTCCGAGATCGCGGCGTATCAGGATCAGATCACGGCAGAGACGGAGATCCCCGATGCGCCCTACCTCTTCGAGTTGGAAGATGGGCAATTGGAGCAGGTAGCGGCGAGCGACGCGGCGCTCAATCAGCGCATCGCCGAAATCGGGGTGGCCGCCATGCAGACGCTCTCCCCGCTGCCAGCTTTCCCCCACGAACACGCCCGCCTGTTCGCGTTCCCGGCTTTCCAGGCCGCTATCCACACGCGGGGTTGCCAGATCATCTTTGCGGATGATGAAGTCGCCTGTCACGGCGAGCGGCTGGAGACGTTCATCGGGCCGCCGGCGGCGCAGGCGCTCATCACATTGGACGCGCCCGACTCACTGCGTTACGAGGAGCGGTTGGGTTGTTACACCGGCAAAGTAGAGATTGGCGGCGTCCTGGTCACGCTGATGCTCTACACCGGGGAGGAGGATGACTTGTCGCCAGCCCTGCGCCGCGCGCGCGAGGTACTGGCCGACTTCGCCGCATACCATCTCCGGGCAGAGGCGTATGCCGTGCAAGAACTGTTGCCACTGAAGAACGAACATTGGCGGGAAGACCTGGGTGATGACGAAGAGCCGCCGCTTACCCCAGAGCAATTCACGTCGCGCATGACGCTGGAGGCGCTGGTCTTCTACGCCGAGGGCGATGTGACCTTCTACTATAACGACGGCGATATGTTCTACGGGCACACCATCGAACTGGTGATGGATGCGGCGGGCGAGTTCTTCCACGCGGATATTCCGGGGTGAGTCAGGAGTAACGGTTCAATGCAAAAAGACTACGTTTGGGTCTTCAACGGCGCGCGGGCGAACTTCCCTGGCGCGGTCTTTTCCTCGCGGGAGAAGGCCGAAGCGTGGATCGCGGCCCATGCCCTGGAGGGGACGTTGACGCGCTATCCCCTCGACCAGGGCGTGTACGAGTGGGCCATCGCGCAAGGCCACTTCACACCGAAACATGCCCGGCACACCACCGCCGCTTTCATCCAGAGCTTCAGTTCGGCGCATCAGAAACCCTATCATTATCCTGCAGGAGACGATCATGACCACTGACTCAGACTTGCCGCTCAAAAGCGAAGTGAGCGCGCTCGCGGCCAACATCCTGCGCTGGCTCCAGGAACACGCCCCGGACTACGCGCGCGGCCCCTACAACCCCGGGGCGACGGAGGCGGAATTGACGGCAGTAGCGGAGGCTCTCGGCCGCCCGTTGCCGCCGGAATTGGCGGCGCTGCTGCGCGTCGTCAATGGCGATGTCTACTTCGGCGAATACAACTTGCTCTCGACGCAACAGATCGCCTATACGTGGGGCAGCAGCAAAAAACTGCTCGATGAAGGCCCCTTCGCGCGCTTCGAGCCGCATCACGACAGCCGGGGCCTCCTCAAACCGGGCTGGTGGCATCCCGGCTTGCTCCCGGTGCTGGAGGATAGCGGCGGCAATGAGTTGTGCATTGACCTCGACCCCGGCCCGCGCGGCGTGGTGGGGCAGATGGT
>SLSP01000374.1 GCA_007130345.1 Thermoflexales bacterium | reverse complement strand
CGCCATCGACAACTACAGCGCGATGGGGGCGGAGATTCCGGTGACGGGGAATGAGTCCACGCAATATATTCTGGAGCACAAAACGCCGCTGGCAATCGCGGACGTGCAAACCGACCCGCGCATGGCCCCCGTCCACGACCTGATGCGGCAACGCGGCGTGGCCTCGATGCTCATCCTGCCCCTCATCGTCCGCGACAAGGTGGTCGGCACGTTGGGGATGGACGCCCTCACCCCGCGCCAATTCACCGAGGACGAGATCACGCTGGCGATGAGCGCGGCGGCGGCGGCGGCCCAGGCGCTCGAAAACGCGCAGGCCGAGCAGGCCCTCCGTGAGAGCGAGGAGCGCCTCACCGTGGCGATGGAAGCGGCGGGGCTAGGGCTATGGGATCACAACCTGGCGACTAACGAGATCGTAGTGGTATATTATGGAGAAGACGGCTTCCGCTACGAGGGCGATGACGCCGAGATGAGCCGCTGGGAGGAGTGTGTACATCCCGACGACCAGGAGAAGTTCGATCAGGCCTTAGCCGCGCACGTCAGCGGCGCGACCACGGTCTACGAGGTGGAGTTCCGCGTGCAAGATGTCGGAAATTGGGGCCTGTGCGTCGCGGATCAGACGGATTGGCAATGGCAATTGCAGCGCGGCAAGGTTGTCGCGTGGGGCGCGGACGGCAATCCCCTGCGGATGACGGGCATCCAGGAGGACATCACCGCGCGCAAGCGGGCCGAGGTGGAGTTGCGCCAGGCCAAAGAGGCCGCCGAGGCCGCCAATCAGGCCAAGAGCGTCTTCCTGGCGAATATGAGCCACGAATTGCGCACGCCGCTCAACGCGATTCTGGGCTTCACGCAATTGATGCACCGCGATCCGACCCTCTCGCCGGAGCAGCACGAGAACCTGGAGACCATCAGCCGCAGCGGGAAGCACCTGCTCACGCTGATCAACGACGTGCTGGAGATGTCGAAAATCGAGGCCGGGCGCACCACGCTGGTCGCGCAGAGCTTCGATCTCCACAAGCTGCTGGACGAGATCGAGAGTATGTTCTCGCTGCGCGTCTCGGATAAGGGGTTAGCCTTGCGGATCGCGTGCGCGCCCGAAGTGCCGCGCTTTGTGCGCACCGACGAACGCAAGCTGCGCCAGGTGTTGATCAACCTGATGAGCAACGCCGTCAAGTTCACCGCAGAGGGCGAGGTCAGCCTGCGCGTGGACTACGCTCCCGACCGCTTGCTGTTCGAGGTCGCGGACACCGGGCCGGGCATCGCGCCCGACGCATTGGAGGACATCTTCGATCCCTTTGTGCAGACATCCGGCGGGCAGGGGATGCGCGAGGGTACGGGCCTGGGACTGACCATCAGCCGCCAGTTCGTGCAACTGATGGGTGGCGAGATCGAAGTGACAAGCGCGCTCGGTGAAGGCAGCACCTTCAAATTCACCGTGCAGGTCGGGTTGGCCGACGCCGCAGAGGTAGAACAGGAGCATGACCAGCCGCGCGTGGTGGGCCTGGAACCCGGCCAGCCGACGTACCGCCTGCTGATTGTGGAGGACAAGTGGGCCAACCGCAAGCTGCTGCTCAAGCTGCTGGAACCCCTCGGCTTCGAGGTGCGCGAGGCGGTCAACGGGCAGGAGGCGCTGGACGTGTGGGCGGAATGGGCACCGCACCTGATCTGGATGGACATGCGGATGCCCGTGATGGACGGTCACGAGGCCACACAGCGCATCAAAGCGACGACGCAGGGCCAGGCGACGGTCATCATCGCGCTGACGGCCAGCGCGTTTGAAGAAGAGCGCAAAGTCATCCTCTCCGAAGGCTGCGACGACTTCATCCGCAAGCCCTTCCGCGAGGACGAGATCTTCGACCGGCTGGCGCGACATCTGGGCGTGCGCTTCATCTACGAAACGCGGGAGAAACCGGCGCGCGTCGAGCCGGAGCAGTTGGATTCGCTCCTCCCGGCGGATGCCTTCGCCGCGTTCCCACCGGAATGGGTGGCCGAAGTCCACGCAGCCGCGCTCCAGGCGGACGCGGAACGCTTGCTGACGCTGGTTGAGGAGATTCAGCCGGAGCACGCGGCCCTGGCCGAGTCGCTGGCGGTGCTGGTGCGCAACTTCCGGTATGACGTGATTGTGGGGTTGGGGAGTGAAGTTATCAACCGAAATCAGGAAGGGTGACAAAATGCGCGCTGTTTTAGAGGCTGAAAAACTATTGGCAACCATGACGCGGGCTGAAAAAGCCCAACGCCTTCAATGGGTTGTGCGTGACCTGGGAGACGTATTCCCGGGTATTGAAAGCCATCCTGATATTTGTGGTGGCGAACCGTGTATTGTGCGCACGCGAATTCCAGTGTGGGTGTTAGCGCAATCGAGACAGCTAGGTGTGAGTGAGGCGGATTTACTCCGGGCGTATCCGACCCTGCGTGCGGAAGACCTGGCTAATGCGTGGGCTTATGCGCGTGTGCATCGTGATGAAATCGAGCGACAAATCCAGGCCAGTGAGGAAACATAAAGTGTACGAGTATTTCGCAGGAGGTTGGAAATGGCACAAATGCAGATAGACACCCTTACAATTCAGCAGAATGAATGGTTGACCGTTTTGCGCGAGATGGTACGCGAAGTAGTGCGTGAAGAATTGCAACGTTTCGCTGTGCAGATGGTAGATGAGGATTGGGAAATAGAAGAAAACTCTGTTCTGTGGGAAGACCTAATGGCGTTACAGGCCGATAAGCGGGCTGGCACACTTAAGTTACTCACCCACGCTGAGGTTTTTGGCAAATGACACATCGGGCCATCTATACCGCGCACTTCCAGAAGCGGTATCAGACTTTTCAAAGTATGCAGGCGCGAATAGAGAAAGTTGTTTTGCAAATCTTGGCCGATCCATACACTAAGACCGAGCGCTTAGTGCATAAAAGCGGGCACAATTTCAAAGGGTGTCGGAGCGCCCGCATTGGACGCAACTTTCGGATACTGTTTGTGATTTGCAGAGAATGTCGGCAGGAACCGGCGTGCGAGTATTGTTTTTGCGAGGGTTTAACTGATGATACCGTTGTTTTTCTCACGGTTGGCCCACATGACAAAGCCTATATGATGCGTTAAGGCTTGCTTTATCCTTCCAGAAAACGGTCATGCGAGAATAATGGGGGAAGAACGTGTTACAGCATCTCAACCGCGCCGCTACATTATCTTCGGCCTGGGGGGGATTGCCCTACTCTGCCTGTTCTGTTGCGCGGCGCTGCTCGTGCTGCGCCCGGCCCCCGGCGGCCTGGGCGTGATGTGGTGCGCGGGCGTCGTGACCGCGCCGCGCTGGCAGGTCGGCGTGGCGTGGGTCTCGCCGCTATCGAGCTACCTGCCGCCGCTGACCCTTTCGCCGCACACGGTGTGCGTGACGATGCAGCAATCGCGGTTGCCCCGGCGGTTATCGGGGGAGTGGGTGTTCCCGCCGTGAGGGATAACGCATTTATGAGGATGTCTCCGCGATGAAAACCATCGTATTGATAGCCTGCGCGAGCCAGAAACAGCCCGTCGCGGCGGCGGCCCGCGATCTCTATGTCAGCACGCTGTTCAAATTCAGCTTGCGCTATGCTCGCCAACTCGCGCCGGATGCTATCTTCATCCTGTCCGCCAAGCACGGATTGGTCGCGCTGGATGAGATCATCGCGCCGTATGACGTGACGCTCAACGCTATGCAAGCCGCCGCGAGACGGGCGTGGGCCGGTGAGGTAATCCGGCAACTCCAAGCCCACGCGGATTTACAGCGCGACCATTTCGTCATCCTGGCCGGGAAACGCTATCGGCAGTATCTGCTCCCGCATCTGGCCTCTTACGAGATCCCGCTTGAGGGATTGCCGATAGGCAAGCAGTTGCAGTATCTAAAAGAGGTATGTGATGTGTGACATCTGCGCCGCGTTGCATCGTCTATTCTGGGGCTTGGAGCGATTCACCTTCCCATTTGACGAAACGCGCATCCCTCAGAACGGCATCTACATCTTGTTTGAAGCCGAGGAACGGGCGCACGGCGGGGATAGAATCGTGCGCATCGGCACGCATACCGGGGATGACCAACTGCGCTCGCGCTTGCGGCAGCATTTTATCCGGGAGAACAAAGATCGCAGTATCTTCAGGAAGAACATCGGGCGCGCGCTCTTGAATCGGGCCGGTGATCCCTTTCTCGAACAGTGGCAGTGGGATTTGACCACGCGCAAGGCCCAAGCAGCTTACGGGGATCTGCTGGATCGCCGGAGACAGGCCGAGGTGGAGAGAGAAGTAACAGCCTACATTCAGCAAAACTTCTCCTTCGTGGTCTTCGAGGTGGCGGAGAAGGAGGCATGCTTACGGCTTGAGGCGCGCATCATCTCGACGGTTTCTGGATGTCAGGCTTGCCGCCCTTCAGAGACATGGCTGGGGCACCAGTCTCCTAAAGCCAAAATCCGCCAGAGCGGTTTGTGGCAGGTGAACCAGCTATACAAGGAAGCCTTATCGGCGCAGGAGTTGATGTCACTGGAGACTGCGCTCAATAAAGCCGACGCGGTATAGTCGAGCATCCACGCTTTGCAACAATTACGCAATACGCAATACGCAATACGCAACACGCAACACGCAACACGCACCATTCAGGAGGTCTTAAATGAACGACCCCATCAAAGGCAACATCCTCGTCGTAGACGACACGCCGGCCAACTTGCGGCTGCTTTCCAATATGCTCTCTGAGCAGCGCTACAAGGTGCGCTCGGTGATTAACGGGAAGATGGCGCTGATGGCGGCGCGGGCCGCGCCTCCCGACCTCATCTTGCTGGACATCAATATGCCCGATCTCTCCGGCTATGAGGTGTGCGAGGCACTGAAGGCCGACGAGAGCACGGCGGATATTCCCATCATCTTCATCAGCGCGCTGGACGAGACCCGCGACAAGGTTAAGGCGTTCACGGTGGGCGGCGTGGATTACGTCACCAAGCCCTTCCAGTTCGAGGAGGTGCTGGCACGAGTCGAGACGCACTTGGCGCTGTGCCGCTTGCAGAAGGCTCTGGAGCAGGAGATCGTGGCCCGCGACCGCCTCATCGCCGAATTGGACGCTTACGCGCACACGGTGGCGCACGATCTGAAGAATCCGCTGACGGTACTGCTCGGCTTCAGCAGCCTGTTGGAGCGCCGCTACGATAAGATGAACGGGGATGAGGTATGCGAGAAGCTCGGCTTGATCGCGCAGGGCGCGCGCAAGATGACCAACATCGTAGACGAGCTGCTCCTCCTCGCCAGCGTGCGCCAGATGGACGAGGTGCAAATGGGGCCGCTGGATATGGCCGCGATTGTCGCGGAGGCGCGCGCGCGCCTGAAAGACCTGTGTGCGCGCGCCCAGGCGTGCATCAGCGAGCCGGAACAGTGGCCGGTGGCCCTCGGCTACGCGCCCTGGGTCGAGGAGATCTGGGCCAACTACATCAGCAACGCCTTCAAATACGGGGGCGATCCGCCGCGCGTCGAACTCGGCGCGGCCCTTGTGGACGGCGATACGCCGAGTGCCGATCCCTTGATGCACGCCGTGACCTCCAAAATCCAAGATCAGCCCGCCCAAATCGTCTTTTGGGTGCGCGACAACGGGCCGGGACTATCACCAGAGGAGCAAGCGCGGCTCTTCACCCCCTTCGAGCGCCTGGGACAGGCCCGCGCGCAAGGCCACGGCCTGGGGCTGTCCATCGTGCAGCGCATCGCGGCCAAGCTCGGCGGCGAGGTGGGCGTGGAAAGCAGCCCCTCCGCCGGCAGCGTCTTTTACTTCACGTTACCGGCAATCGAAGGCGACTAGAAGGCCAGGAGAATGACGATGACCTTGCGCGCGCGTACCCTGAGCAGCATTATACTGACCCTCGCGGCATTGATCGTGGTGGTCTACGCGCTCGCGCGGGGCATTATGATGAGCAGCTTCGTCGAACTGGAAGACCGCTTGGGACGACGCAACGTGGCGCAGTCCCTCAGCGTGGTGCAAGATGCGACGAACATCTTAGATACGCTGACCCTGGATTGGGCCGCGTGGGACGATACCTACGCCTTTGTCCAGGATCAGAATCCGGCCTACATCGAATCCAACCTGGTGGATGAAACTTTCGTCTCCACCCGCGTCAACTTTATGATCTTCGTCAACGCCCAGGGCGAAATTGTCTATGCCAAAGGCTATAACTTCCACGCGCTCGCCCCACTCCCGATCCCGCCGAGCCTGCGCGTCCACATCAGCGGGCGAATGCCCCTGGCGCATTACACCGAACCCGACGCCTATCACGCGGGCCTGCTGCTCCTCCCCGAAGGCCCACTGCTGATAGCCTCGCGGCCTATTCTGACCAGTTTGGAAGAAGGCCCCATTCAAGGTGCCCTCATCATGGCGCGTTTTCTGGACGATGCCGAGATCGCCGCGCTGTCAGAGACCATTCTCTCCCAGTTCGCTGTGCGGCGCTTTACAGAAATCCCCAAAAGCGTGCAAGTCGCCTTGCAGATGGACGCCCCCGTGCTGGTCTTCCCGGTGGACACGGAGTATCTGATGGGCTACGGGCTGCTGCACAATGTGTATGCCGAGCCGATTCTCGTACTGGAACAGCGCATCCCGCGTGACATCTATCGCCAGGGATTGCGCAGCCTCTCCTACCTCGTCATCGCGCTGCTGGTGACGGGGGTAATCTTCGGCGCGGTGATGCTGTGGATTTTGGAACGCCTGGTACTGCGCCGCCTGGAACAGTTGAGCGCGGACGTGATCGCCATCGGCAGATATGAGGATTTCTCGGCGCGGGTGACGCTGGCCGGCGAGGACGAGTTGGCGCGCTTTGGCGAAGCCATCAACCAGATGCTCACCGCCCTCGACCAGTCGCAGCGCCGCCGCGCCGAAGTCGAAGCCGCCCTGCGCCAATACACGCGGGAACTGGAATCGCGCAACGAGGAGTTAGACGCCTTCGCGGGCACGGTGGCCCACGACCTCAAGGATCCGCTGACAAAAATCAAGGGCTATAGCGCGATATTGGAAGATCGCCAAGCCTATGCCATCGACCCAGAAAGACTCACGTATGCGATGGGCGTCATCCACCGGGCCGGCCTGCAAATGGAGCGCATCATCGAGGAGCTACTGCTGTTGGCCTCGATATACCGGATAGAAGATCTCGCCTGTTCGACGTTGGATATGGCCGCCATCATCGAGGCCGCCCTCGACCGCATTGAGCACATGTGGCGCGATGCGGACGTTACCTTCGTGCTGCCGGAGCAGTGGCTGCCGGCCTGGGGATACGCGCCCTGGATAGAAGAGGTGTGGGCCAACTATCTCAGCAACGCCATCAAATACGGCGGCGTGCCCCCGCGCATCGAGTTGGGCGCGACCGCCGCAGCCGACGGCGTCATCCGCTTCTGGATCCGCGATAACGGCGCGGGGCTATCGCCAGACGAACAGGCCCGCCTCTTCACCCCCTTCACCCGCCTGGATGAAGTGCGGGCGCGCGGGCACGGCCTGGGCCTGTCCATCGTGCGGCGGATCGTGGAGAAGCTCGGCGGCGAGGTGGGCGTGGATAGCGCGCGCGACGCCGGGAGCACCTTCTGGTTCACGTTGCCCGCCGGGCCATCACAGTGAGGTGCGTATGGATTGGCAAGTTCTGATCTACCTGTTTGCGACCCTCTTCTACATCATCCCCCTAGTGACCGGCATCATCATATCCATCGCCATCGCGCGCTACGCCTGGCACCGCCGCGCTGTGCCGGGGGCCATCTTCATCGTCGGCTATATGCTCGCCGCGCTGATCTGGTCCTTCGGCATGTTGATGATGCTCCTGAGTCGCCGCCCGCTTATAGAAACCTTCTGGGAGACCCTCAGTATTATGGGCGTGCTCACCATGCCCGTAATGTGGGTGGCTTTTGCCATCCACTACACCGGGCACAAGCACCGGCTCCGCCCGCGCCTCTGGCTGCTGATCATCTCCTTCCCGGCCCTGGGGATCGCGCTGAACTGGGCGCGGTTCTTCTTCTCCACTCTCAGCGACGTCGCGCCCGCCGCCCCGCCCAACCTGTGGCTCGCACTCATCAGCTACCTGCCGCATATGCAAGGTCTCGTGCTGCTGGTGATCGGGGCCGGGCTGATCATCCAGGCCATGATCCGCGCGCCCCGCTATCGAGGGCAGTTTATCTCGCTCCTCGTCGGGCTGCTCCTCCCCTGGGTCTTTGCCTATGCAGAAAACTTCGGCGTGACGTTGCTCAGGCCGCCCGACTGGCTGCTGCTTCCCGATGTCACCTGGTTGCCGCTGGCCTTCGCGGTAGGCAGCAGCGTGGGCGTGTGGGGCTTCTTCCGCTATCAGGTCTTCGACATCATGCCTGTGGCGATGGACACCGTCGTCGAAAGTATCGAGGACGGCGTCGTCGTGCTGGACATCCACAACCGCATCGTCGATCTCAACCCGGCGGCAGAGCAGATGTTGGAGATCCCGAAGGCGACCGCGGCAGAACGCCCGATTCTGGACGTGCTCCCCGATTGGCGCGCGCTCGCCACCTGCTTGAGCCAACTCGACGCCACCGAGCGGTGCCAGATGCAAGAAGTCCTCGACGCGGAGGGGGACGCGCCGCGCTATTACGAACTGCACCTCTCGCCCCTCTACGACCGCCGCAACTTCCTGGCCGGGCGCTTGCTGCTGCTCCACGACGTGACCGAGCGCAGACGCGCCGAGGCCGCCCGGCGCACCAGCGAGGAGCGCCTCAAGCTGGCGATAGAAGGGGCCGACCTGGCTTTATGGGATTTGAATTTGCAGACCGAGGAGTTGATCCTGACGGACGCGGGGAATGCGAACATGGTATCGCAGGGCCATAGCGCCTGGTTCGAGCAGACACATCCCGACGATCAGGAAAACATCAGCATCGCGGCCGATCTTTACGAGAACGGGGAGACCGATCTCTTCGAGGTCGAATACCGGAGCCGCCTCGATACCGACACATGGCGGTGGCTGCTGTTGCGCGGCAAATACGTGGCCTTCGACGCGGACGGCGAACCGACCCGGATGGCCGGCATCTCCCAGGACGTGACCGCGCGCAAGCAGGCGGAAGAGGAGCTCCGCCGCGCCAAAGAGGCCGCCGAGACCGCCCGCCAGGCCGCCGAAGCCGCCAATCACGCCAAAAGCGTCTTCCTGGCGAACATGAGCCACGAACTGCGCACGCCCCTCAACGCCATCCTGGGCTTCTCAGAGCTGATGTCCCGCGATCCCGCCGTCCCCGCCGACTTCAAAGAGAACCTCGACATCATCAACCGCAGCGGCCAGCACCTCCTCACCCTGATCAACGACGTGCTGGAAATGTCCAAAATCGAGGCCGGGCAGACCACGCTCAACGCGCAGAGCTTCAGCCTGCGCCGCCTGCTGGAAGCGTTAGAGGACATGTTCTACCTGCGGGCCACCAACAAGGGCCTGCAACTCCTCTTCGACCCCGCGCCCGACGTGCCGGAGTTCGTCCGCACCGACGAGAGCAAGCTCCGCCAGGTGTTGATGAACCTCATCAGCAACGCCATCAAGTTCACGGCAGAAGGCGGCGTCACCGCGCGCGTGGGCTATCTGCCCGACGCCGCGGCCCCGCGCCTGCACTTCGAGGTGGAGGACACCGGCCCCGGCATCAGCGCGGAGGATATGGACGCGCTCTTCGACCCCTTCGTGCAGACCGCCAGCGGCCAGCGCGCCCAAGAGGGCACGGGCCTGGGCCTGCCCATCAGCCGCCAGTTCGTCGAGTTGATGGGCGGCGAGATCACGGTCAAGAGCGCGCCGGGGCAGGGCAGCCTGTTCTCCTTCGATGTCCGCATCGCGTTGGCGGACGCCGCCGACGTGCCCGACGAGACGCCCCACCGCAAAGTTGTGGGCCTCGAACCCGATCAGCCCACCTACCGCCTGCTGGTGGCCGAAGACCGCCAGGAAAGCCGCGACCTGTTGCTCAAACTGCTGCGGCCCCTGGGCTTCGAGGTGCGCGGCGCGGTCAACGGCCAAGAGGCGCTCGAAATTTGGGAAGCGTGGCATCCGCACCTGATCTGGATGGATATGCGGATGCCCGTGATGGACGGCTTCGAGGCCACCCGGCGCATCAAAGCCACCACCCAGGGACAGGCTACTGTCGTGGTGGCCCTCACCGCCAGCGCGTTTGAGGAAGACCGTGCGATGATCCTCTCTGGCGGCTGCGACGACTTCATGCGCAAGCCCTTCCGCGAAATCGAGATTTTCGACATGCTGACCAAGCACCTGGGCGCGCGCTTCATCTACGACGAGCAGGCCGTGTCTCCCGCGCCGCCGGCCGGCAAACAGGCCCTCGCGCCAGAGACGCTGGCCGCGCTGCCCGCCGCGTGGCGCGCGGACATCCGCAACGCCGCCATCCAGGCCGACGCCGACGTGGTGCTGGCGCAGATCGCCCAGATCCGCGCGGCGCATCCCGACGTAGCGGACATTCTCCAGACCTGGGTGGGCAACTTCCGCTTCGATTTGATCGTCGCGGCGTTGGAGGATGGGTGAGTCACCAGCCGCTGGCGTACCCAACCCGTTAAAACGGGCATCCCCAGGGCGGGGCAACGTAAAGGCCGGAAGCTGAGGAGCTTCCGGCCTGTGTATGTGAGGAGGAGCGGCTAACGGTGGGATTCAGGCGCGCACCAAAGGCGCGGTCGGGTTGATGCGCTTGTTGGGCGCATTTGCAAAAGCACATTAACCACTAACCGCAGCCTTGTGAACTTGGGCAACTTGCGCCGTTGTTTCGGGCGTCCATAAGAAAACCACCTGCTTTTGCATCTTTGCTGCCTGTTCGCGGTAAAAGGCGATCCGCTCGGCGTGCGTTTTGCCGCGCAAACACTGATAATGCTTATCGCGT
>SLSP01000178.1 GCA_007130345.1 Thermoflexales bacterium | reverse complement strand
GCTGGCTCGCGGAGCTATTGGAGCAGTTGCGCGCCGGGGAGCAGTTGGAAATCGTGCCCCAGCCGGAGGGCTTCGCGGGGGAATTGCGCCCATATCAGCAGCGCGGCACGTCGTGGCTGGCCTTTATGCGCCGCTGGGGCCTGGGCGCGTGTCTGGCCGACGATATGGGCTTGGGCAAGACCATCCAGGCTATCGCGCTGTGGCTCCACGAGCGCGAGCGCGATCCACAGCAGGCCGGCCCGGTGCTGCTGGTCTGCCCGACCTCGGTGGTGGGGAACTGGCGGCGCGAGGTGCAGCGCTTCGGCCCCGCGCTCAAGGTGATGGTGCATCACGGGGCCGACCGCGAGCGTGACGCCGCGCTCATCGAGGCCGCCCACGCGCACGACGTGGTCATCAGCACCTACGGCCTGGTGCGGCGCGACGTGGACACGCTCGCCGAGGTCGCCTGGGACAGCGTCATTCTGGATGAGGCGCAGAACATCAAGAATCCGCGCGCCAAGCAGACCCAGGCCATCCGCCGCCTGCAGGCCGGGCAGCGCATCGCGCTCACGGGCACGCCGGTGGAAAATCGCCTCTCGGAGTTGTGGTCGATTATGCAATTCCTCAATCCCGGCCTGCTCGGCGCGCAGAGCAAATTCCGCGAGCGCTTCGCCCTGCCCATCGAGCGGTATCAGGACGCCGAGGCCGCCGCCCGGCTGCGGGGGCTGGTCGGCCCGTTCATCCTCCGCCGCCTCAAAACCGACCCCACCATCATCCAGGATTTGCCGGAGAAGTTTGAGAACAAGACTTACTGCTCGCTGACGCCCGAACAGATCACGCTGTACCAGGCCGTCGTCGAAGCCACACTCAACCACGTGGCCGAGGCGGAGTCCGAGGGGGTATCGGATTTCTCGCGGCGCGGCGCGATTTTGGGCGCGCTCCTGCGGCTGAAGCAGGTGTGCAACCATCCCGCGCACTACCTGAGCGATGGTTCCGCGCTGCCCGGACGCTCCGGCAAGCTCGACCGGCTCACGGAGATGCTGGAAGAGGTGCTGGACGTGGGCGAGCGCGCGCTCATCTTCACCCAATTCGCCGAGATGGGGCAGCGGCTACAGAGTTATTTGCAGTCGCTCTTTGGGATGGAGGCGCTGTACTTACACGGCGGCACGTCGCCCAAGCAGCGCGACAAAATGGTGGCGCGCTTCCAGGGAGAGGACGGCCCGGCGCTGTTCGTGCTGTCGCTCAAGGCGGGCGGCGTGGGGCTGAACCTCACCGCCGCCAACCACGTCTTCCACTTCGACCGCTGGTGGAATCCGGCTGTGGAGAACCAGGCCACCGACCGCGCCTTCCGCATCGGGCAGACGCGCGACGTGCAGGTACACAAGCTCATCTGCGCCGGAACGCTGGAAGAGCGCATCGATGAGCTGATCGAGAGCAAGAAGGCGCTGGCCGAAAGCGTCGTCGGCGCGGGCGAGGACTGGCTGACGAATCTGAGCACGAGCGAGTTGCGGGAGATTATCACGCTGCGGGAGATGTGAGGCGTGATGCGTGGTGCGTGGTGCGTGTTGCGTGTTGCGTAATCCGATTCTGCATTCTGTATTCTGTATTCTGCATTGGGAGGAATGATGGCACGTAAACGTTACAGCTACAACTACTGGCCGAGTTACGAGTCCACGCGCCCGCTGGAGGCGGATGGCATCAAGGCCAGGAGCCGGCGGGGCAAGTTCACGGAGACGTGGTGGGGCGACCGCTGGATCGCCGCGCTGAAGCCGCTGATGGACAGCGGCAGGTTAAGTCGCGGGCGCAGTTACGCGCGGAAGGGGCAAGTGTTGGAGATTGATCTCAAGCCGGGGAAGGTGGCGGCGCGGGTGCAGGGTTCGCGCCGGTCGCCGTACAAGGTCGCCATCGAGTTGACGCCGCTCAACGACAAGCAGTGGAACGCGGTGCTGGACGCGCTGGCGGATCAGGCCATCTACGCGGCGCAACTGCTCAACGGCGAGATGCCCGACGACATCGAGCGCATCTTCGAGGCCGTAAAAGTGCCGCTCTTTCCAAGCGCGCGCGGCGATCTGAAGAGCAACTGCTCCTGTCCCGACTGGGCCAATCCCTGCAAGCACATCGCCGCCGTCTACTACCTGCTCGGCGAGCGCTTCGACGGCGATCCGTTCCTGCTCTTCGAGTTGCGCGGACGCAGCCAGGAGCAGATTGCGGCGGCGCTGCGCGAGCGGCGGGCGGGCCTCGGCGGGGGCGCGACGCTAGAGCTATCCCCTTACGCGCCGGACAGCATCGAGGCAGTGACCGTCGCGCCGCTGGAGGAGACCCTGGATCGCTACTGGGGCCAGTCGCGGGTGCTGGACGGCCTGACCGTGCAAATCGCCGCGCCGCCGGTGACGCTGGCCCTGCTCAAGCGCGTGGGCCTGCCCGACTTCGTCGATCCGGCCGGCTTCCGCGCGCAATTGGAGCGCACCTACGCCGGCGTCACCGCCCGCGCGCTGGAAGTAGCCTTCGCCGAGCGGGGGGATGCAGGCGAGGCGTAGCCTACCAGAGCGGCTTACACTGGCCGTATGAAGCAGAACCGGCCTTTTCGTCGCGTGCTTCATACGCCCGACCTCAATCTGCCTCCGCCAGCCCCGTGTGGACGACGATGCAACTCTCCGAGCAGACGCCGCGCACAATGGCCCATCTTCACACCAGAACGCGCAAGGCCGCCGTAACATCGCGTCCCGTGATGTCACCACGGTAATCCATCGCATATCATTG
>SLSP01000069.1 GCA_007130345.1 Thermoflexales bacterium | reverse complement strand
GCGCGGGCCAGCAGGCAGAATCCGGCGGTGATGGCGAGCAGTTGCAACAGGTCGGGCCAGCCGAAGGCGATGAGCAGGCGTGTCGGCACCGAACCGACGAAGGCCGCCGGAATCAGGGTGTAGAGCAGCACGCGCACGATGCCGGGGAAGATGTCGATGGGGTAGATGCTGAAGGTGATGATCGCGGTGCTCAGTTGCAGCGCCAGATTCTGCGCCTGGCCGATCCAGAAGGCGAACGAACCGACGATGACGCGGAAGGCGGTGAAGAGCAGGCCCGCGCTCGTGCCGAGCAGCAGGAAGAGCGGCAGTCTGAACCCGGCCCCCGGCGTCACGATGACGAAGAGCGCGAGGCCAAAGAGCAGGTCGCCCCAACCCGCCATCGACATCCGCGAGATGAGCAGGTGCAGCAGCGGATCGGCGGGCAGCGCGAGGTAATAGTCGAGGTCGCCGTTGGCGACGATCTGCGCCAGGTGCGCGGCGTTGCCGAAGACCACCACCGATCCGCCAAAGCCGAAGGCCACCATCCCATACAGCAGCACCACATCGGCGAGCGCCCACCCGTTGAGCGTGGGAAATTGCGAGAAGAGCACGCTCCAGAAGAAGAGGAGCATCAGGTTGTTGAGCATCATCCCGAAGACTTGCAAGAAGAACGCGCCGCGATAGGCCATCCCGGCCATCAGGTTGTGGCGTATATAGCGCCAGACTAACCGCGTGTGCTTCATCTCAGCCCCCCTGGATGACCACGCGCCGCCGCGCAATGCGCCAGACCCCGGCGACGAGTATCAGCATCCCGGCGATGGCGACGCCCTGACCGAGCAAGGCCCGCCCGACAAACGCCGCCTCGAAGGCGACGAAGGCCCGCGCCGGCGTGTAGGCGATCAGCTGGAAGGGCAGCATCCGGGCGATGCGCTCCAGCCACGCCGGGAAGACTTCCAGCGGCAGGAACAGCCCGCCCAAGCTGAAGACGAGCTTCTGGTAGATCAGGTAGACGGGCATGACCTCCTCGATCCAGAAGGCCGTCAGCCCGATGAGCACGGCAATCAGCGCGTCCAGCACCAGCCCGAACACGGCCAGCATCGCGAAGGCCGCCAATCCCGCCGGACTGCCCACCAGTTGCCCCGTCCCCAGCAGCACCACGATTACGGCGGTGACGAAGTTGAACAGCAGGCGCGGGATCGAGGTGCCCAGGGAGTGCGCCACCTGGAAGAGCGGGTAGGGCATGGGGCGGATCAGCGTGTAGGCCAACTGCCCGGATTTGACTTCCTCGCTGATGTCGAGGAAGATGCGCGAGGTCGAAAGGGCGAGCGTCTCGGCCATCCCCAGATACCAGATGATTTCGGGCAGCGTGTAGCCCGCCATCTGCTGGGTGCCGCTGACGCCATAGGCCGTGTGCCACAGCGCGATGAAGACGCCCATAAACAGCACCATCGACACCGAGCGCAGGGCCAACTCGGCGCGGTAAATCCACTGCTGCCGGGCCGCGACGCGGGCGACTTCTCCGTAGCGCGAGAGCGCGGTACCGCGCATCCGTGCCCCTCACTCCCCTGCCGCGCTCGCGGGTGGGCGGTCGTAGATGCGGGCGATGATGGTCTCCATCGGCGGATTGTCCACGTTCACGTCCAGCACGCTATAGCGCGAGAGCAGGGCCGCCATCACCGCGTCGATGCCGGTGGCGTCCGTATCGACTTCCAGCTTGACGCCGTAGCCCCTCTGCTTGAGCACGCGCACGCCCGGCGCGTCGAACCCGGCCCAGGGTTCGCCCAACTTGAGCGAGACGGTCTTGGTGCGCAAGTACGTGTGCTTGAGCGCGTTCACCGCGCCATCGTAAATCACCGCGCCGTGGTTGATGACCATCGCCCGGCGACAGAGCACCTCCACATCCCCGGCGTCGTGGGAGGTCAGGAAGATGGTCACGCCCTCCCGCCGGTTCAGATCGAGGATCAGGTCGCGGATGCGCTGCTTGACCACCACATCCAGGCCGATGGTCGGCTCATCGAGGAACAGGATGCGCGGGCGGTGCAGCAGCGAGGCCGCGATCTCGCACCGCATCCGCTCGCCGAGGGACAGCTTGCGCACCGGCGTATCCACGTAGGGGCCGAGGCCGAACAGGGCGACAAGCTCGCGGCGCCGCTCGCGGTAGGCGCGCGGTTCTAGCTCGTAGATGTGCGCCAGCAGATCGAAGGAATCGGCGGCGGGCAGGTGATACCAGAGTTGCGACTTCTGCCCGAAGACCGTGCCGATCTCGTAGGCCAGCTTTCCACGCTCGCGCCAGGGGACTTTGCCGAGCACTTGGGCCGTCCCGCTGGTGGGATGCAGAATCCCCGTGAGCATCTTGATAGTGGTAGACTTCCCCGCGCCGTTTGGGCCGATGAAGGCCAGCCGCTCGCCCGCCGCCACCGAAAACGTGATCCCCTTGACGGCCGGCACCTCCTGGCGCGCCGGCCTGAAGAGCGCGCGCAAGCTCCCGCCCAGGCCCGGCGTTTTCTGCGTCAGCGTGAAGGTCTTGGTCAACTGCTCGGCGGTGATGATGATGGACATGGTTCCTCCTCTGGGGATGCGCCATCCTCTCACATTGTAGCGCATCTCGTTGGGGAAGCAACGCGGCGTATAAGCAACGCGGCGTATTCGCCCTAGTACAGCGCGGCGGAAGTCCCTCCCCAGTTAGCCCCGCTCAGAGCGGATCGTCAGATCCGCGACTACGCGGCGAACCGGGGAACTGACGTTCCCCTTGGAGCAAATTAAACTGGGGAG
>SLSP01000337.1 GCA_007130345.1 Thermoflexales bacterium | reverse complement strand
GTTGTCGGGCAACACGGGATATATAGACAACGGCAAAACGCAAGGAGTTTCACTTTGAGCAATCAAAAAAGCCAGGACGGTAAGCATACCTGCATTATCAAGCCCCTGGAAGATATTTTGATCTTCAGCGGATCGTCGCACCGCGAGTTGGCGCGTTCCATTGCCAGCCAGATTGGGGTGGGATTGAGCGACACGGTCATCCGCAAATTCACCAATGACGATTTCTACATCCAGTTGGGAACCAGCGTGCGTTCCAAAAATGTGTTCATCGTGCAGACGCTGTCCCCGCCGTGTAGCGACAACCTGATGGAACTATTGCTGATGCTCGACATCGCGCGGAGCGCCGCCGCGCATGAGGTCTGCGCCGTCATCCCCTACTACTCCTACGCCCGGTCGGACAAGAAGGACGCGCCGCGCATCTCCATCGCCGCGCGCCTCATCGCCGATTTGCTGGTGACAGCCGGTGCCGACAAGGTCATCACAATGACGCTCCACTCGCCGCAAGTCCACGGCTTCTTCAGCGTCCCCGCCGATCACCTGACCGCGCACTCCGTCTTCATCGAGCACCTCAAACAGCGCGATCTCAGCAACAGCGTCGTCGTCTCGCCGGATATTGGGCACGCCAAGCGCACCAGTAAGCTGGCGCGGGCGCTGCATCTGCCGATGGCCGCCGGGGAGAAAATGCGCCTGACGGATTCCACCGTAGCCATCAACGGTATCATGGGGAACGTGGACGGCAAACACGTCATCCTCAACGATGATGAGATTGCCACCGGCGGCACGATTGCGGAGATCATCAAATATATGCGCGTGCATCACAACGTCAAGCAAGTGACGGTGCTAGGGACGCACGGGCTGTTTACCGGGCGCGCGGTGGAACGCCTCAACGAACTCGAAGAGATCGAGGAGATCGTCGTGACCAACACAGTGCCCATCCCCGACGAGCGGCGTCCCAAGCGGCTGACCATCCTCTCGGTGGCGCGCATCTTCGCCGAGGTGATTCGCTGCAATGTGATGGGTCGCTCGGTCGGGGAGCTTTTCGAGTTCTGGCCGACATCTTGAGGTTTAGGTCGGGAGTTGCTATGCCAAATAAACTTGACAAACTGAGAATCAAGAACTTCCGGGCTTTGGCCGATATCGAAGTGGAAACGAAAAGCCTGAACGTGCTTTTTGGCCCCAATGGCGCGGGCAAATCCTCCTTCCTTGATACCATCTGGTTCATACGCGACTGTGCCATCCGGGGCGTGGATGAGGCGTCAAGCCAGCGCGATCATGGCATTGGACTGCTCTACGATCACGCCGAAATCGACGCCAACATTGTGCTCGCAATCGAGACCAGCCTGGCCCAATACGAGATTACGATGGGGTTCTCCTCGGGGCGCATTGAGCCAATGGTAGGGGAAAGGTTATACTCCAAAGTGGACGATATTTGCCTGGTTGATCGGAAAATTGGCCGGGATAGCGCGAATTTTTATCATTACGGGCTAAAGCAGCCGACGCCGTTCACTTTGCGCGAGCCGGAGAAGTTAGCCTTTACACGGTATTTAGATTTTGAGGAGTCCACACCAGAAGCCGCTTCTGAATTGGAAAAACTGCTCCGTTATGTCAACTTCCATCATTCACGCGAGGCCGAGTTATACAAACTCAAGAAATACGGTTCGGAATCCAGGCATCATATCTGGCTGTGGGATCGCTGCGGAAATCTCTGGTCAGTGCTGCGAAATCTCCATGACAAGCGCACCATTGACGCGCGGTATGATACGATTATCGAATTTATGAGAAAAAGTTTTCCTGGGTTTGAGAACCTGCTTATCGAACAGACCGGCCCAAACGCCGTGTATGGCAATTTCATAGAAAAAGGCCATAGCAAGCCCATCCAGGCATCCGGGGTATCCGATGGGCATCTTCAAATGTTGATTCATTTAACCGCGTTGTTTTCAGAAGGTGCAGAGCGCGCCTCTCTGGTTCTCTTCGATGAACCGGAAATCTCATTACATCCTTACGCCCTCGCTGTATTTGCTGAAGCGGTTGAAGTGGCGACTGCCAATTGGAACAAACAGGTATTCATCGCCACACATTCCCCCGTGTTGATCAGTCAGTTTGAGCCAGAGAATATCCTGGCGGCGGAAAAAGGGGAATTTGGCGAGGTAAAACTCACGCGAGTCAGCGAGATAGCACCCGTTCAGGACTTGCTTGAAGAGTACGCCGCCGGCTCATTGTATATGGCGGAAGTTCTGGCCCCGCAAAGTCAACTGACAGCGGCGTAGGATCCCCCAAATGGACAAGGGTTGTCATTACTTCCACTTCGGCTTGTTGGTCACAGGTAAGGGCGAAGCGCTACATTTGCCCAAACTCTTCAAATCACTTGCCGCCACCGGAATTTGTTCGATAAAGGTTATTCGCAAGATAGCGCAACTTTCTCCAAGAACTTCCCCCAAGCAGAAACTCAAGATGGTGGGACAAGGCAAAATCATTCCCACAAAAGACGAGAAAGACATTGGCCTACCCGCAAGGCGGTATTTGAACACGACCCCATGCGCGTTTGTGATATTGATTGATGATTTAGAGCATGGCCGCAAGGAAGATGCGCGACAAATTTTTGACCGCTACCGCTTGGCATTGGATACTATGCTCACGGAACCGCAACAGCAACGCGCCGCCGTCCATTTTCTTGTGAATATGCTGGAAGCCTACTATTTTGCCGATGCCGCAGCCCTCAACCAAGTATTGGGATTTGATCCCCCGTGGGAAGACTTCTGTGGCGATGTCGAGACCATTCGGCATCCCAAAAACGAGCTAAAACGGGCGTTCCCCGGATTTGATGAAGTTGAGCATGGCGGACAAATTCTTGAGGTCATCGACATCGAGCATGTCCTGTCCCGTCCAGATACGTGCGCCTGGCTGAGAACCCTTTTCGCGTGGTGCGAGAGCATAGTAAGAAAGCACTATCCTCTCCAAGAGCCGCTTCAAGCGTTAGCTTTATCTGAGAGATATTGTTTATCCAGCGGGATTTTAAGCCGTGTAACCCGCGCACAAATAGAGGATTCAGACCGATGAATGAACCCACCCTGCCCCCCACCGATAACGAAGCTGTACCGGAGCAAGACGAACTCAAGCACGTCAACGGCTGGCGCGCGTTTGCCACCCTCGGCCAATTCCTCCAGGATGACGATTGGCATCCGCAGCAGTTGGAGGACAAGACCATCTATCGCGTCTATTTTGCCGGCACGCACGGCGATCTGCGCTGTTACGCGCAAGTTCGCGTGGATTTGGAGCAGTTCCTGTTCTACGTCGTCGCGCCGGTCAAGGCCCCGGAGCCTGTCCGCCCGGCCATTGTCGAGTACCTGACCCGCGCCAACTACGGCCTGCGCATCGGCAACTTCGAGTTCGATTATGATGATGGCGAGATTCGCTATAAGAGCAGCCTCGATTTTGAGGGGGGCGCGCTGACCCCGGCCCTTATCAAAAACGTCATCTATCCCGCCGTCCACACGATGGATCACTATCTCCCAGGGCTGCTCAATGTGATGTATGGCAATCAAGACCCGGCTGAAGCCATTGACGAGATTGAAAACCCCGTCTGAACATCCCGCAACTGGCGTCATCCTGGTCGCGCTAGGAGCGTTGGGCTTCAGCAGCACCATCTTCTTCGCGCGCAGCGTCGTCGGGATGGATGCCTTTATGCTGGCCTGCTTCCGCGCGTGGGCGAGTTTCCTCTTCTTCTGCGTGATGCTGCCCCGCCACCCGCACACGCTGCGCCCGCGCGCCTATCGCCGCGAGTGGGGCTGGTTGCTGCTGATGGGCGTCACCGTGGGCGCGACGGGGATGCTCTACATCTACGCCGTCCAGCATACCACAGCGGCCAACGCCGTCCTGCTGAACAACACCTCGACGCTGTACGTGGCCCTCCTCGCGCCGCTCCTGCTCCGCGAACCGCGCCCGCGCTACGCCACGGTGAGCCTGGTGCTGGCGATGGTGGGCATCGTGGGGATCACGAACTCCGGCAATGCCGCGCCCCGCGTCGGCAACCTCTCCGGCGGACTGGCGGCGCTGCTCGGCGGCGTCACCCTCGCCATGACGATCCTGATCAGCCGACATTTGCGCGGGCGCGTCGGCGGCCTCACGCAGATCTGGTGGAGCACGGGCATCGCCGCGCTGATGGCGCTCCCGTGGGGCCTGGGCGTCACGCGGGAACAACTCGCGGTCAATTACGCGCCCCTCATCGCCAGCGGCGTCCTGGGGCACGGCGTGCCCTATCTGCTCTACTTCCTGGGATTACAACGCGCGCCCGCGCAGGTGGTAGGCATCGTCGCGCTGCTGGAGCCGGTGAGCGGCGTGCTGATGGGCATCCTGCTCTACCACGAAGTGCCCACGCTCGTGAGCCTGCTCGGCATCGTGTTGATCCTCACCAGCATCGTGCTGGTCTCGCAGAAACGCTCCCCGGTTCTACCGGTTAAGGGCGTCTACTGAATTCGCCATTTGCTAATCGCAATTTGCCATTTGTTTCGCACAGGAGGCCCAATGTCTTTCAAAATTGCCACGTACAACGCCAATTCCATCCGCGCGCGGATGCCGTTCCTGCTGGACTGGCTGACGCGCGAGTCGCCGGACGTGCTCTGCGTCCAGGAGACCAAAGTGCAGGACAAGGACTTTCCCGAAGCGCCCCTCCGCGAGGCCGGCTATCACGTCGCCTATCGCGGGCAGAAATCCCACGCCGGTGTCGCCATCCTCAGCCGGGAACCGCTGACCGACGTGGTGGGCGGCTTCGCGGAAGAACCCCATGACGCGCCCCGGCTGCTGCGTGGGACGTATGGGCCAATCGCCATAGTCAACACCTATGTCCCCCAGGGCCGCGATGCCGAATCGGAGCACTTCGCGTACAAGCTGGGCTGGTTCGGGCGGATGCGCGCGCTCTTCGAGCAGGAGTACGCCCCGGAGCAATGGCTGGTCTGGGTGGGCGACTTCAACGTTGCCACCGAGGACATCGACGTGCATGATCCGGATCGGCTGCGCGGTCATGTCGATTTCCACCCGGAGGCGCAAGCCGCCCTGGACGCGGTGCGACAATGGGGCTTTGTGGACGTTTTCCGCCGCCACCATCCCGATGAACCGGGGCAGTACAGTTATTGGGACTACCGCGCCCGCAATCCCATCGAGCGCGGTATCGGCTGGCGCGTGGATCACATCTGGGCGACGGCGCCGCTGGCAGAGCGCTCCACCACCGCCTGGATTGACGTGGAGGCCCGCCAGTCCGAGCGTCCCTCGGATCACACCTTTATGGTAGCGGAATTCGATCTGGCCGGGTCAGCATGAGGGGATGGCGCGACATAACATCACGAGCGCGCGCCATACTCGCTGAAACGTTACCCAACAACAAAACCGGGGCCTGATGGCCCCGGTTTTTATCACCCACGCGCAAACAGCCCCGTGCTTACGTGTCTTGAAGCCCCAATACCTCATACACCAGGTCTGGCGTACTGTGCCCCTTGACCTGGATATACCCCAATTCACGTCCCACCACGTGCTCCTGGATGCGCTCGTAAGCCTCCGCGCTCAGGAGGATTTGGCCGGGGCCGGCGTGGCCCTGAAGCCGCGCCGCCAGGTTCACGCAGTCGCCGATGGCCGTGTAGTTGCGGATTTCGGTGGAGCCGATGCTGCCGATCACGGCGGTGCCGGTGGTGATGCCGATACCGAAGGCCAGCCGGTTGGCGGGGGCTAACTCGTGGTGCAGTTGTATCAGCGATTCGCGGATCACCAGCGCCGAACGCACCGCGCGCAAGGTGTGATCAGGTTGCAGTAGCGGCGCGTTGAACAGCGCCATCACGCCATCGCCGAAGAACTTGTCCAGTGTCCCTTCTTCTGAGAGGATGGCCTCCGAGGCCAGGGTGAGATACCGGTTAAGCACTTCCACCGACGCCTCCGGTTCCATCTTCTCGATGAAGGTCGTAAAACCGCGAATGTCCGCGAAGAGCGTGGTCAACTCGCGGCGCGTTCCGCCGAGCCGGACGCTCTTGGGGTCAGAAAGCAGTTGTTCTACCACGCGCGGCACCACGTACTGCTCAAAGGTCTGCCGAATGCGCCGGGCTTGAGCTTCCAACTGCCGCCGCTCGGTCAGGTCATCCACCACGATAGCGATACCGTTGGTCTCCTCGCGGTTGTCCTTGAGCGGGCTGAGGTTGAGGCGCAGCACCACCGGGCCGCGCACCGGGATGGTCGGCTCCATTTCATACCCCACGATGGAGCGGTCTTCGTACTTAATCACATCGACCAGCTTGGCGATCCGGGCACCCATCTCCGGCATCGCCTCGGCATAGTGCTTGCCCAACATGTTACCGGCGGGTACGCCCAGGATGCGCTCGGCGGCCCGGTTCATCAGGGTGATCATATCCCGCGTATTGGTGGTGATGACGCCGCTGGCAATACTGGCGAAGATGTTGTCCATATAGTTCTTCATCTCCGCGATGGCGTCGCGCTGCGCCTTGACATCGGCAAAGAGGCGCGCGTTCTCCACAGCGATGGCGGCCTGCGCGGCCAGGGCGACCAGCAGCTTCTCATCATCAGCGGTGAAGACCGGCTGCCCCGCCTCGCGGCCTAGCAACACAAAACCCAGGACGCGCTCGCGGGCTTTAAGTGGAGCCTCAAGCACCGAATCGACAACGGTGGTAGGATAGTCGAGCTGGTCGGCTGTCCAGATGTGCGGTTCGCCGGAGGTCAGCGCCTCGCGCAACAGCGACGCCGGGGCGGTGTGGAGGGTCTCCTTCAGCGGGTCCGGGCCAAAGCCCGACTGCACGGTGAGGTGGTTCGCGTCATCTAGCAGCAGCACCACGCCCCCCTCGGCCCAGATGATGCGCGTGGCCTGCGCCATCACCAGGTCGGGAATCTCGCCGGCGTCCAGCGAGGCGCTGATGGTCTCCCCGATGTTGTAGAGCAGGTTGATCTCGCGGTAGCGCTCCAGGGTCTCAGCCGCCAGCGAGCGGCTTTCCAGGGCGCGCTCTAAAATCAGCAGCAAGCTCGTGTGTAGAAGCGCCAGCGTCTCCTCAACCTGGGGGGCCGCCAGGCCCGGCCCGTGCGCGATCAACGTGCCCATCATCTGATCGCCTTTCTCCAGAGGACGCTGATAGGCCCACGCGGAGGGTTCCGGCGGGATGTCTGCGGCCAACTCGCGCTCCAACTGGATGGCGATCCGTCCGGTATGATCGACCAGGGCCACGATTATATCGGGCAGAAGCACAGCAAATTGTTCTAAGTATGCCTGTGCCACCCGGCGGTTGATTAAACGACGCACTGACAGTTGCTTCATTTCTACCTCCCCCAAATACTGCTTCAGATTGCGCGCCTACAGAACTAGGCTCAGGCCCCCGTCAGGAAGGCATCTGAGCGGCGCAAAAGATGCTGGAACGTCCCCGAGACGGGGATAAAGTCCAAAAATCCAATTTTTACACACGCGACCTACTACCTATATAAACTTCGCACGCGAAAAATCTACCTGTAGTATCAAATTTCTAAAAAATCGGATTTTTAGGGTTCCTTCAGTAAAGTCGTCTTTGCGTTAAAAACAAAGCTGTTTTCAAGATGTCAGCAACCTCACAATAGCGTGATGCAAGGTCGTACAGTCTACCGGCTTGAGCAGACACACGCCCGCGCCGGCAGCCCGGCACTGCGCGCGTTCCTCGCTTTGAGATAGGGTGATGACCGGAATGGACGCGGTCTGCGGGTCTGCTTGCAGGGCGCGCAATACCTCGAGGCCCGGCGGCTGTGTCATCGCCGTGTCCAACAGGATGACGGCCGGCGACTGAAGCCGCGCTTGTTCCACCACGTCGGCACCGAAGGCCGACACGATCAAGCGATAGGTCTGGCGTTGGGCCAATTCTCGATTGAGTAAATCCTGTACGGTGGGATCATTATAGGTCATCAGCACGAACGGCAGAGTTTCCAAGTCGGACTGTGCCGGTTCATCTGGGGACACCTGTATGATCACAGGAGCCGCCGATCCCATGCTGGCAACGGGCAGCACGAACTCGAAGGTCGCGCCGTGCCCCTCCTCAGACGTGACCCAGATATCGCCGCCATAGTGCAGAATGATCTCGTGACAGATTGCCAATCCCAGGCCGGTACCGCGCGGTTTATCGAGTAGCGTATCGCCGCCCTGGCTGAACCGCTGGAAGAGCAGCGGGATTTCGCTGGCGGCGATGCCCGGGCCAGTGTCTATCACGGCCAGGGCGATGGCGCCGCCTTCCAGGATGACATAATCGTGGAACGTGTCACCGGCTGGCACAAACCAACTCCGCACGGTGACTTCGCCTTGCTCTGTGAATTTAATGGCGTTGGACAGGAGATTGCCGAGCACTTGTTGGAGGCGTTCTGGATCAGCGCGCAACAGGGGTAGCGAGGGTGCCATATCCAACGTCAGGGTCAGGCCCTTCTCGGCGACGGCGTTTCGGTACTGTTGCACCACGCGCTCGACAAGGTGCGGCACCTCGCACAATTGGTCGTTCCATTCCAGGGTGCCGGCATCCAGCGCGGCGATGTCGAGTACGTCGTTGATGAGATTGGTGAGGCGCTCGCCCTCCATCACCATAATATCAAGGTTGCGGCGGACGCGCTGGGACGCGCGCTGCATATCGTCGGCCAGCACAGGCGCGATGGTGCGCTCGAAGGTGCGCAGGGTCAATTTGGCGAAGCCCAAAATCGACGTGAGAGGCGTGCGCAGTTCGTGCGAGACGGCGGAGATGAACTCGGACTTCATCCGATCCACCTCCACCTCGTGGGTGATATCGCGCAGCACGCAGATGACGGCGCTGCCGTCATGAATCGCGGTGACGGAGGCTCGCAGGATGCGCTCGGTAAGCACCACATCGCGGGTCGCATTGAGCGCGGGATCGAGCATCGTCATCGTGGTCGCGTGGAGCACGCCCGGCGCTTTGATCGCCAGACGCACGGCCTCCGCGAGCTCGGGGAGCGGGAGCACTTCGCTGACGTTGTGGCCGAGCAAGTTGCGCGCGGCGTGCCGCACCAGGTTCTCGAAGGCCGGGTTGGTCAGCCGAATCTGACCGTGGGCGTCCGTGACCAGCAAGGCGTCCGCCATATTCTGCAAGATCGCATTCAGGCGATTGCGGTCGGCGGTCATAGCCTCAGTGTGCCGCTGTACTTCCTCTTCGAGTTGCGCCTGATGCGATTCCATACTCCGCACCAGGCGCGCATTCTGCACCGCCAACGCCGACTGGTGGGCCAGGGCGCGCACCAGTTGGAGGTCTGTCGAGGTGTATGAGCGGCGGCCTTCGCGCGGCCCCAATCCCCACAGCCCCACGATCTGATCGCCCACCTGGAGGGGCACGATGAATTCCACATCGCGCGCCTCCATCATCGCGAGGGTTTGCGGCGTGACCCAGGATTGCAACAGGGAGCGCGGGATCGATTCGCTGCCGTGTTCTTGCCAATAGGCCAGAACCTCGCCTAACGGGATGTCGAAGGCTTCCTCGCCGAGCATCTCCAGACACGTTTCGGCTTCGCACAGCACCATCAAGCCGCCCCACGATGCGCCCAGCAGCGCGGGAATATCCTCGGCCAACAATTTGGCGAGTTGTTCCAGGTGAATGGCACTGGTCAACTTCTGCGTCATTTCTTCCAATAGGGTGGCGGTCGAGACTCTGGAGCGGAACAGTAAGCGGTCAACGCGCTGCGCCAGGATTTGATGGCAGGCCCAGAAGGCGGAGACGCTGATGACCGCCGCGAAAAACACCGCGCTGACTTCGTGAGGCTGCCCTGTAAGCAAGCCGGCCAGTCCCTCGAACACGCGGCGCAGCAGGAGATAGCCCCCGCCCCAGAGCATCACAAAGAGCGCGTGGCGTGCGAAGGATCGCGCAGAGCCGCTTCTCAAATCAACATCCTTTCGGACTCTCTGAGCTTTACTTTGGGCGCTCCCCGCCCTAGTTTTTTCTTTGGGGGATAATGTCATACCGGGGCGCGCGGTTGCGCGGTAAGCGCGGCATACAGCAACTTCGCGGAGGCATTGATGTCGCGGGCGCGCGAAGCTCCGCAACAGGGGCACGTCCACTCGCGAACGTTGCAGGGCCACTGGCTGATAACATACCCGCGCGCGGAGCACGTTTTGGATAATGAATAAAAAGCCTCAACTTCGATCACTTGTCCCCCTTGCCACGCGGCTTTGTATTTGAGGTGCGTCTTAAACGTGTGCCCGCCCGTGATGCTGTTGCATCCCCTGGATGTTAAGCGATTCCACCTCAATCAGGGCGTGAGCACCAGCCAACCGGCGCGAGGCTTGGTGCAGAAAGTCGGCCCGCTGGCAGCGCGCTTTTTCACGCCACCAGGCACCCGCTCGCACGTGTCAAAGCGACGTTGTAGACGCTTTAACCGCAGATACCGCGAAGGTAGTCAGCCCCACATCCAGCACGACCGACACGCTGCGCAGTTCGCCTACGGGTGAGCAGTGTACCACAATTTTAATGCCTTTGTGGAATTTGGGCAAACGCGGTGTCTGTTCAAACTCTGGGAGAGATGGTAAACTAGGGGGAAGGACGCACCACACGAATCCAAGTCCGATTGCCGAAATGGAAATTCGCAATACCGCAAAAATCACTCTGTTTGGGACACGGATAAACACAGATTTCACGGATAAAACCAATCTGTGGTGTATCCTTGACTCACCTGAAAGAACCCTAAAAAATCCGATTTTTTAGAACCTTGATACTACAGGTAGATTTTTCGCGTGCGAATTTCATAGATGTAGTAGGTCGCATGTGGAAAAATCGGATTTTTGGGCATGGTTCATTCGAGCCAAAAAACTCCTTTACAAATTCGGTAAATCGAGAGGGGCGTTCGGGGTCTCAAAATGGCGAAACTTACTCCATTTAGTTTG